>NZ_CFAFZJ010000008.1:0-115086 GCF_983172305.1 Arcobacter thermotolerans | reverse complement strand
GAGTTAATTTTTTTAGCAATCTCTTCATCATTTGTCATAATCATACCACCCCTTGGACCTCTTAAAGTCTTATGAGTAGTTGTTGTTACAACATGAGCATGAGGGAATGGAGATTGATGTTCTCCAGCAGCAACAAGTCCTGCAATATGAGCAATATCAGCAAATAAAATAGCTCCAACTTTATCAGCTATCTCTCTAAATCTTTTAAAGTCAATCTCTCTAGCATATGCACTAGCTCCACAAACAATAATCTTTGGCATAACAGCTTTTGCAATATCTTCTACTTTATCATAATTTATTCTTCCATCAAGTTCAACACCATAGTAAAATGCAGAGTAGTTTTGCCCTGAAAAGCTTGGTTTACTTCCATGAGTTAAATGTCCACCATGAGATAGATCCATACCTAATATTTTATCACCAGCTTTAAGTAGTGCTGCATAAACTGCACCATTTGCTTGAGATCCACTATGAGGTTGAACATTTGCATATTTACAACCAAATATTTTACAAGCTCTATCAATTGCTAGTTGTTCTACTTTATCAGCTTGTTCACATCCACCATAATATCTTTTATATGGATAACCTTCAGCATATTTATTTGTAAATACAGAACCCATTGCTTGCATAACAGCAGGAGATGTAAAGTTCTCACTTGCAATCATCTCAAGATGGTTTGTTTGTCTTTTTAGTTCTGCTTCAACTATTTCAAATACTTCTTTATCAGCTACTTCTAAATTATCGTTTGTTATGTAGTTCATCTCTTTCTCCAATTTTTATTTTTTTTCTTCATTTTCATCTAATAATAGATCAAAATCTTGTTTTACTGGTTTCATTGCAGGAAAAAGTAAAACATCTCTTATAGAGTGTTGATTTGTAAGCATCATTACAAGTCTATCAATTCCTATTCCTTGTCCTGCTGTTGGAGCCATACCATATGATAAAGCATTTACAAAATCCTCATCCATCTCATGAGCTTCATCATCTCCACTATCTTTTGCTGCCATTTGTCCTTCAAATCTTTTAAGCTGGTCAATTGGATCATTTAACTCACTAAATGCGTTTGCAATTTCACGTCCAGCAATAAATAGTTCAAATCTATCTGTCAAATGTGGTTTTTCATCATTTCTTCTAGCAAGAGGTGAAATCTCAACTGGATACTCTGTTATAAATGTAGGATTAATAAGTTTTGCTTCAACAAATTCATCAAAAAGTTCACCTTGAAGTTGTCCTAAATTTAATTTAGGATTTGCTTCAAGTTTATTTTCTCTTAAAAACTCTAAAATTTTCTCTTTATCTTCAACAATATTTTTTGGAACACCACCAATTTCGTATAAAGATTGAATAAGAGGTATTTCACTAAAATTTGTAAAATCTACTTCAAATTCTCCATAAGGTAAAGTCGTAGGAAGATTTAAGTTTTTAAATAGATATTCAAAATACTCTTTTGTAAGAACTATTAAATCTTTATAAGTTTTATATGCCCAATAAAATTCAATAGATGTAAATTCAGGATTGTGAGTTGCATCCATTCCTTCATTTCTGAAGTTTCTATTTATTTCGAAAACTGCTTCAAATCCACCAACAATTAATCTTTTTAAATATAATTCAGGTGCAATTCTTAAAAATCTATCAATTCCTAAAGCATTGTGATGAGTTACAAATGGTTTTGCATTTGCTCCACCTGCAATTGGATGCATCATAGGAGTTTCAACTTCTAAAAAACCTTTGTCTTCAAAAAATCTTCGTGTTAAACTTATAACTTTACTTCTTGTGTGAAAAGTATCTCTAACACTACTATTCATAATTAAATCTAAGTATCTTTGTCTATATCTTAGCTCTTTATCTTGTATTCCATGAAATTTCTCAGGAAGTGGCGAGATAGCTTTTGTAAGAATTGTTAAATTATCAACATGAAGCGAAAGCTCACCTTGTCCTGTTACAAATGGGTAACCACTAACTTCAATAATATCTCCAACTTCAATATATTTTTTGAAAATATCATTATAAAAATTCTCTTCTAAATTATCTCTAGCAACATAAACTTGAAGCATTCCACTTTCATCTTCAATTTTAAGAAAACTAGCTTTTCCCATAAGTCTAAAAAACTTAATTCTTCCAGCTATCGTAAAACTTCTATTCTCATCTCTTTTTGTTTCAAGATTAAAAATATCTTCATTTTTTATTAAATAATCTTGTATACTTAACTCTCTTTTTGTCTCATTTGCATACGGATTTATTCCTAAATCCCTTAAATTTTGAGCTTTTTCTATTCTTTGTTGTATATATTTATTTTCAAACAATTTTTAAATCCTTATTCATCTTTATTTCTAATATCTTGCAACTTCTCTTTTGTACTATCAAAATCTTCTTTTAAATTATCAAGTTGCTCTACACTCTCTTTTATATCATTTAAAGCAGGTTCTACACTCTGTTTTGTCTCTTCAATGCTATTTTGTATTGAAATTGAACTATCTGTTGCATTTTGAATAGTTTTATCAATACTATTTACAACTGCTGTTGTATCAAATTTTATTATGTAAGAACCAACACTAAGTAAATGAGGCATCATAAAAGATTTACTAAACTTTTCATCTATTACTTTTTTAAATGATCCTACTTGATTTAGTGAATAAGCAATAACAGAGAAAATAAGGAAAATTTTTAACATTCCAAATATAAGTCCAAATATTCTATCAACAATTCCTAAACCACTTGCACTAAATATTTTACTAACAACAACACCAGCACTATAAACAATAAGCCAAACTGCAACTAAAGAAACTACAAAACCTATTAGTTTTATTGTTGATTGATTTTCTATTACAAGAATAGGAGCTAAAAGTCCACCAACTTCTGTTGAAATTCTTGATGCCACAAAAATAGCACCAACAATACCAACTATTCCGAAAACTTCTTTTATTAAACCTCTAAAAAGTCCTTTTAAACCAAGTAATAGTGTAATAAGTATAATAACTAAATCAAAAACTTCAATATCTTGCATATAAACAATCCTTCTTCAATAATCCGTGCATTTTACCCAAAAAAGATAAAATAAAAGTTTAATTAAAATTTATATTAATACTTAAACCTTTGAGTTTTTTATTTTTGTGCTTAAACTCTTCATTTTTGAACTCTATTTCAAATTCAAGATTTCTTGTAAAAAATTCATTTACCGTAAAAAGACCTAATCCTACACCAAAAGATTGGTGTTTTGTAGTAAAATATGGTTCATATATTTTTGATAATATATCTTCTTCAACTCCATCTGCACTATCTTTTATTGATAAAACTTTATTTGAAAAGTTGATTAGAATATATCTATCTTCTTTATTTTTGTTATTAACTAAAGCATGAATTGAGTTTTCAATAATATTTAAAATAGAGTCAGAAAAATCACTTTGACTACAGCTTAAAATAAAATCTTCATTGTGTGTAAATTCACAAACAATAGAGTTTTCTTCAAATATAGTTTCACAAAATAGTATCACATTGTTTACCATTTCAACCAAAGAGTTGCTTGAAACTGTTTCATCTTTTTCAAAAAAGTTTGAGAAATTTTCTATTGTTTTTGATAGTTTTTTTGTATTAAAAATAATTTTATCACAAGATAGTAAAATATCTTTTGTGTTTAGCTCTTTTATCTCTTCTTTTAATTTCATTCCACTTGCTATTGTGCTAATTACGCTTAAAGGTTGTCTCCAGTGATGAGCTATACTATTTAGGGTATTTTCAATAGCATTTATTTTTGATTGTTGAAATAGAATTCTTTGTTCATTTTGCTCTTTTTCAAGTTGTAAAATTTCATTTGTGACATCAATAAAAGTAACAATAACTGATAAATCAATTTTTTCATTAGAAGTTTTTACACTAAAATGTCTTAGTTCTTCTTTTGAATTTTTTATAGCAACTTTGAAGTTTTTATCTTGATTTTCAAATATATATTCAACCCAATTTTTACCATTATAATCTTTATTTATAATATAATCATCTTTTTCTAAATCTTCAAAAGTATAACAAATACAAATATATTTTTTTTTAAAATCTTCAAGGTCTTTAACCGAAGGAAAAAATTTTAATAGTTGTTTGTTTGCATCTATTATCTCTTTTCCATTTGTAATTATTACAATATTTGGTTGCGAGTTTAAAAGAATTTTGTTTTTACTATTTTGATATTTAATATCTCTTAAATAATATACTAAAATAGCCGTAAATAGTATAATAAGTGCGATAACTGTTCCTAGGGTAGTTTGAATTTTTATATGTTTTATATTTTCAAGATTTATACTTTTTAACTCCATAAAATTTATTATATATGCTAAATTTTTTTTATTTTCATCAAAAAGTGGATATTTTGAGATTAAATAACCATTTTCTATTATAAATTTATCTATATTTATATATTTTTCAACGCCATTTTCTTTTATATAGTTGTATAAATTCATATCAACATTTTCATTTGCAATATAGTAATCATCTATGAAAAGTTTAGATAAAAGAGGATTTGTCAAATTTTTTCTAATACTTTTATCTCCTATTACAACAGGAGAAATATTGTTTTTTACTAAATCTTCAGTGATCGAATCAAAATGTGTAACAACCTCTAATGCTCCATAAAAATTATTGTTTTCATCAAAAATAGGAGTTCTTGCTTTTATTCCTATGTTAAAAAGTCCAGCACTAATAGAAGTTGAAATATTTTTCAAAGTTTCTACTTTTTTTAAGTCAGGTCTAAAGTTAAGACTACCTCTTATATTTGTCCACGACCTATATACACTATTTAAGTTACTATCAAAAATTTGAATCCAGATGTTTTTATACTTTGAATTTGTCTCTATAAGTTTTGCAATTTTTATATAATTTAATTTTTCAAAATCTTTATTTTTTAAGTGTGTATATAAAGTTTCATCTTTAGATAATGATATTGCAATAGACAAAGATGTGTTTTGTTTGTCATTTATTAAGTTTTGTGTTTTTTCAAAAATATTTTTATGTGTAGTTTCATATATTGAGTTTAGTAGTTCTTTTTGTTTTTTATTTATATAATAATTTGTTAATATTATTGCAAAAAAAGTTGAAACAATAAATGCAAGGATAATTAAAAATATATTTCTTTTTTTGTTCAAAACTATTTTCTTCTTCTCTTTTAAATCTAAGTTACAAGGATATAAAATAATTTCTTATTTATAAATTAAACTTCACTTTTATTTAAACTATTTTAGATAAAATCCCAAAATGATAAAAAGATACCCAACAAAACAAATATATGTAGGAAATGTTCCTATTGGTGGTGATGCACCAATTAGTGTTCAGTCAATGACATTTACAAAAACATCAGATGTAGAAGCAACAGTTGAGCAAATAAAAAAACTTCATTTTGCAGGAGCTGATATTGTAAGAGTTGCTGTTCCTCATCTTGAGGATGCTCAAGCTTTAAAAGAGATAAAAAAACAAGTTGATTTACCAATCGTTGCTGATATTCACTTTCACTATAAGTTAGCTTTAATTGCAGCTGAAGTGGTTGATTGTATAAGAATAAATCCAGGAAATATTGGAGATAAAAAGAGAGTAGCAGAAGTTGTAAAAGCTTGTCAGGCTAGAAATATTCCAATACGAATTGGAGTAAACTGTGGAAGTTTAGAAAAAGAGTTTGAAGATAAATATGGACAAACAGCACGAGGTATGGTTGCAAGTGCTGAGTACAATATAAAATATCTTGAAGATTTGGGTTTTACAGATATAAAAGTATCTTTAAAAGCTAGTGATGTTCAAAGAACAGTTGAAGCTTATAGACTTTTAAGACCTATGAATAACTATCCATTTCATTTGGGAGTAACAGAGGCTGGAACACAGTTTCACTCTACAATTAAATCATCAATTGCACTAGGGAGTTTACTTCTTGATGGAATAGGTGATACATTAAGAGTTTCAATGACAGGAGAGCTTGAAGAAGAGATAAAAGTAGGACGTGCTATTTTAAAAGATTTAGGTATTTCAAAAGAGGGTTTAAATATTATATCTTGTCCTACTTGTGGAAGAATTGAGGCTGATTTAGTAAGTGCAGTATCAGAGATAGAAAAAAGAACAGCACATATAAAAACTCCTCTTGATGTTTCTGTTATGGGATGTGTTGTAAATGCTATTGGAGAAGCAAAAAGTGCTGATGTCGCTATTGCTTTTGGAAAAGGAAGTGGGCTTGTTATGAAAAAAGGCGAAATAATAGCCAAATTAAGTGGAGATGCTTTAATAAACAAGTTCGTTGAAGAAGTTGAATTTGAAGCAAAAAGAAAAATATAATGGATAGCATTTATAGTATAAACATTGAAAGAGCAGTTTTAAGTTCAATCTTCTTTAACCCTGAAGAGCTTGAAGATGTTTTAGGAGTTTTAAAACCAAAAGATTTTTATCTTCCTGCCCATAAAGCTATATTTGAGGCAATAGTTAAACTTCATAGTGAAGATATGCCAATTGATGAGGATTTTGTAAGAAATAGGGTAGATAAAAAAGATGTAAATGATGGAGTTTTACTTGAAATTTTGAGTGCAAATCCTATTACAAATACAGCCGCTTACGTAAAAGAGATAAAAGATGCTTCTGTAAAAAGAGAGTTAGCAACACTTGCAACAACTATAAAAAAAGTTGCTATTGAAGATGAAATTAGTGCAAATGAAGCTTTAGATACTATTCAAGGTGAGCTTTACAAAATATCTACAAATAGTGCTACAAGTGAGCTAAAAGATATGCAAACAGTTACAAGTGATACTTTAGCATATATCGAAAAGATGAAAAAACTAGGAAATAGATATTTAATTGGACAAACAACTGGTTTTGAAGCACTTGACAAAAAAACAACAGGTTTTAATGAAGGGGATTTAGTAATAATTGCAGCACGTCCAGCAATGGGTAAAACGGCACTTGTTTTAAATATGGCTTTAAAAAATGTAGAACAAAAAAAAGGAGTTATATTCTTTTCGCTTGAAATGCCAGCTGAACAGTTGATGTTAAGAATGCTTGCAGCAAAAACATCTATTCCTCTTCAAAATCTTAGAAAAGGTGATATGGATGATAAAGAGTGGTCTATTTTAAGTGCTGCTTTTGATGATTTAAACTCAAAAAAACTCTTCGTTGATGATGGTGGAAGTATAAATATTAATCAGCTTCGAGCAAGAGTGAGAAAATTAGCACAAATTCAAGAAAATAATATTAGTCTTGTAATTATTGATTATCTTCAACTTATGCAAGGACTTGGAAATAAAGATAGACACCAAGAAGTTTCAGATATATCTAGAGGTTTGAAAATGCTTGCACGTGAGCTTAAAATTCCGATTGTTGCACTTTCTCAACTTAATCGAGGACTTGAAAGTAGACCCGATAAAAGACCAATGCTTAGTGATTTAAGAGAATCTGGAGCAATCGAGCAAGATGCTGATATCATAATGTTTGTTTATAGAGATGATGTTTATAAACAGCGAGATGAAGCAAGAAAAGAGAAAGAGGCTAAAGACAAAGGTGAAGATTATAAATCTAAATTTATAGATAAGCCAATTGAAGAGGCTGAAATAATTATAGGGAAGCAAAGAAATGGACCAATTGGTACAGTAAAACTAGATTTCCATAAAGCCTTGACTAAATTTATTGATAAAGATAATGAACACTATGGGCAAGCCCCTATAGAAGTTGTTTTTGAATCAGTAGCAGATGTACAAAAAGAGACAAAAATAGATTTCCCTGATGGAGTTTTATAAAATAATACTTTTTTAAGTTATAAAAGTTTAAAATCAATACAAACTTTTACACAAGGAAAATGTTATGAAAAGGGCTTTTTCTCTAATAGAGATTATTTTTGTAATTGTGATTTTAGGGATAATTGTCTCTTTTGCTGCTCCAAAACTTATGGATACAAAAGATAGTGCTCTTGTTTCAACTTTGAAAAGAGATGTAAATACTGCTATAAACTCTATTCAAAGTTACTATTTATTAAATCAGAAAATTGAAGATATTAAAGATGCTATAAATATTGGTGATACAAATTGGGATATAGAAAAACTAAAAATGAGTGATAAAAACTCTTGTATCAAATTGGAAATTAAAAAAAATCAAAATATTGTTTCTATTGATCTTCAAGTAGATAGTGCAAAAGATAGTACTATTTGTAAAAAAATAAGAGATAGTGGATTGGTTTCAAAGGTTTATGAAGTTTACTAAGCATAACAAATATTAAGTGATTTTTAAGTACAATTCGCGTTATTTTTTTACTTAAGGAAACAAATGCAAATAGATTTTGCCAACTTAAAAATCCAACACAACCTCTATAAAGAAGAGATAGAAGAGGCTATTTTAAAAGTAGCACGAGATTGTAACTTTATAATGGGTTCTCAAATAGATGAACTAGAAAGAGACCTAGAAAAGTTTACAGGTTCAAAATACGCAATATCTTGCTCAAGTGGAACAGATGCTCTTTTACTTGCTATGATGGCTTTAGATATACAACCAGATGATGAAATTATTACAACTCCTTTTACCTTCTTTGCAACAGCAGAAACAATAGCTTTTCTTAAAGCTAAACCAGTTTTCGTTGATATTGATGAAAAAACATATAATATAGACCCAAAAAGAATAGAAGAGAAAATCAGTTCTAAAACTAAAGCTATTATCCCAGTATCTCTTTATGGACAACCTGCTGATATGGATGAAATAAATGAAATAGCTAAAAAACATAACCTTAAAGTAATTGTTGATGGAGCTCAAAGCTTTGGATCTACTTATAAAGGTATAAGCGACTCAAACCTTGGTGATATATCTTGTACCTCTTTTTTCCCTGCTAAACCATTAGGTTGCTATGGTGATGGTGGAGCACTCTTTACTAATGATGAAAAACTTGCAGATAAAATAAAATCTCTTAGACTTCATGGACAAAGTATAAGATACCATCATCAATATATTGGTATGGGTGGAAGACTTGATACTATTCAAGCAGCAGTTCTTAATGTAAAACTAAAATACTATGAAAAAGATTTAAAACTAAGACAAGATGTAGCAGAAAAATATACAAAAGCACTAAATGAAAAAAATATAGAAACACCTTTCGTAAAAAGTGATAGAACATCAGCTTGGGCACAATACTCAATAAGAGTACAAAATAGAACTGAACTACAAACAAAACTTCAAAACCTAGGAATTCCAACAGCAGTACACTACCCAATGCCTCTTCATGTACAAGAATGCTTTAAATACCTAAATCTAAAAGAAGGAGATTTTCCAATCTCAGAAAAAGTGTCAAAAGAGATAATGAGCTTGCCAATGAATCCATATGTAAGTGATGAAGAGATTGAGTTTATTGTGGAAAATTTAGCAAAAGAGCTAAGATGCTAAATGTTGCACTTGTAGGATTTGGTTATTGGGGACCAAATATTGCAAGAAATATAAATAATAATCCAAATTTAAATCTTCATACAATTTGCGATATGATAGATGAAAATCTGGGAAAAGCACACAAAATATATGCATCTTCAACAAACTATGAAAAAGATTTTAATAAAGTTTTAGAAGATAAAACTATAGATATAGTTGCTATTGCTACACAAACTAGTAGCCACTATTATTTAATAAAACAAGCACTATTGGCTTTTAAAAATGTATATGTTGAAAAACCTTTTACTGCTACTTTACAAGAGGCACAAGAGCTTGAAGATTTAGCAAAAAAGCAGAATAAAATTATACATATAGATCATATTATGATTTTTCATCCAGCAATAAAAAAAATAAAAGAGATAATTTCTAGTGGTGAAATAGGAGAAGTTTTATTTATAAATTCAACTAGAAAGAGTTTAGGACAATTTAGAAAAGATGTAAGCTCTATGTGGGATTTAGCTGTTCATGATTTATCTATAATAGACTATTTGATGGATGGTAAAAATCCAACAAGTATAAAAGCAAGCGGTGATAAATTTTATAATCCAAAAGAGAGCATTACATTTGTAAATCTAAAATATGAAAACTTTTCTGTGCATCTTGAATCAAACTGGTTAAGTCCAATAAAAGAGAGAAATATTACTATTGTTGGCTCTAAAAAAATGCTTGTTTATGAGGATTTAAAATTAGAAAACAAACTTACAGTTTATGAGAAAAATGTAGAAGTTGTAAGTGGAGAAAATATTACAGATGAAAATTATTTGGTAAAAACAAATGAGCTTGGAACTTATTCTCCATATATAAAACCAGAGGATGCTTTATATAATAGTATCGAACATTTTAGAACTTCAATTATAAATCAAACACAATCTTTATCAAATCCATCTCAAGCAATAAGAGTTCATAAAATTCTAGAAATTGCAGATAATAATATGAATATGTAAGATTTAATCTTGCATATTTAAAAAACATTTTAATAATCACTATCAATTTTATCTTAATTTAAGAAAAAACCATTAATATTTTATTTCCTTTTTGTTAATTATAATAATAATTATCAAAAATAAAATAGATTTCTCCTAAAATCTATTTTACTAAATTAAAGTCGAAAAAGAAAATATGGAAAAGGAATGAAATGAGAATAAAAATGGCACTAAGTGTAGCTTCTATTTTAGTTACACAAAATTTACTTTTGGCAAATGAGACTACAAAACTTGATGATGTACAAGTTGTAACTTCTGCTTCAGGATATGAGCAAAAAATTACAGATGCACCAGCATCAATTTCAGTTATAACTCAAGAAGAGTTAAAAAAGAAAAAATATTCTAATTTGGCTGAAGCTATTGAAGATGTAGAAGGGGTTGATGTAAGAGATGGTGTTGGAAAAACAGGTGGTTTAAATATTAGTATTCGTGGTATGGGATCTTCTAATACTTTGATTCTTATAGATGGAAGAAGACAAAACTCTTCTGGAAATAATACTCCAAATGGATTTGGAGAAACATCTGGCAACTTTTTGCCACCACTTGCTTCTATTGAAAGAATTGAAGTTATAAAAGGACCTATGAGCACACTTTATGGAGCTGATGCAATGGGAGGAGTTGTAAATATTATTACAAAAAAAGTATCAAATGAGTGGACTGGAAATATAAATGTAGATCAAACACTACAAGAGAGTTCACAATTTGGAAATAGTAACAATCTAAATATGTATGCTAGTGGACCAGTTGTAAAAGATTTATTAGGTTTGGCTTTAAGAGGAAACTACTATAATAGAGAAGCTTCAAATATTAAATATGGTGATGGAGAAGTTGTTAGTACTAGAGGACCATCCCCAGTTGAAGGTACAAACTGGTCTCTTGGAGGAAAATTTACTTTAACTCCAAATGATAGTAATGATATTTATCTTGATACTTTTACATCAAAACAAAAATATAATAATGATAAATCTCAATTAGGAACATTACCTGATGCTACAAAAGATTATGGCTATAAAGAAGATTTAAGATTTGAAAAAGAAGAAATTACGTTAGGTCATAATTCAAGATTTAGTATTGGTACTTTAGAGTCAAGTATCATGAAAAGTAAAACAGAAACATTAGGTAGAACTATTCCAACAGAAGCGACTCTTAAATTAACAAATTTAGTAGCAGGAGATAATAGAGAGTTAAAAAATGAAGATATTGTTTTGGATACAAAATTTACAACAGATATTTTAAATAAAAATATTATAACTGTTGGTGGACAATATTGGAATTCTGAATTAAAAGATGGATTAATAGAAGGTAAACTTAAGCAAGATTTATGGGGATTGTTTATAGAAGATGAAATATCTATTTTGGACTCTTTAAGACTTACACTAGGTGGAAGATATGACCATCATGATAAATTTGGTGGACATTTTAGTCCTAGAGGATATTTAGTTTGGGATACTACAGATAATTGGACTATAAAAGGAGGAGTGAGTACAGGTTATAAAGCTCCAAGAGTAGATCAACTTTATGATGGTATAAATGGTGTTACACGTCAAGGTAAAAATTTAACATATGGTAATCCAAATTTAACTCCTGAAGAATCAACAAACTATGAAACAGGAGTTTATTATAATGCAGATAATGGGTTTGCTGTAAATGCTACAATTTTTTATAATGACTATAAAGATAAAATAGAGAGTGAAAGCTTTGTTGATGCAGGAGGGGTTAGTTCTACTAGACCAATAAATATTGGAAAAGCTGAGACAAAAGGTTTAGAGTTTGGAACAAATATTCCTATAATTGAAAGCTTAAATTTAAAGGCTAGTTACACATATATGGAAAGTGAACAAAAAAATGGAAAAAATAAGGGAGAACCTTTTGCCAATACTCCAAAACACTCTTTAAATGCAACTTTAAATTGGGACATAAATGCAAAACTATCTACTTGGCTAAAAGGTGAATATAAAAGTGCTAGACAAGTATTTACAGAAAAATATGAAAATCTAGATGCTGCAGATAAAGCTAGATATGATCAAGTTGGAACAGAGATAAAAGCTTATGAGCTATTTCATTTAGGTACAAACTATAAATGGAATAAAGATTTAACTTTTAGTGCAACAATATATAATCTATTTGATAAAAACTTATATAAACATGAGCCATATACTTATATGGACAAAGGAGTATCTAAAACATCATATGCAGATACACATGCAAACTTAGAAGGTAGAAGACTTTGGTTAGCAATGAATTTAGCTTTTTAATACAAACAACTAAAAATATTTAAAAGATAAGTAGATTTCTACTTATCTTTTTTTATTTACACTTATATTTTAATACCAATTATCAGTTTTGTTAAAGTGGTGTTAAAATTAGTTTGTTACTATAAAAACTTAAAAATAGGAGTTAAAAAATGAAAAAATTAGTTTATGGTGTTTTAACATCAGCAATATTATTATCAAATGCAAATTCGCATGAAATTTGGATAGAAAAAGATAAAAAAAATGAAGCAAATATTTTTTTTGGAGAGTTTGCAGATGGTCAAAAAGAGGGGGATAAATTTTTAGATAGATTAAAAGTAGATACTTTTTATCCAAAAGATATAGTAAAAAATATCACTAGAAAAGAGAATAGTATAGTTGTAGGTTTGTCAAAAGATAGCGATTTGATTTTGGTAGAAACTGGAGAACCTAGATTAAATAAAAATACACAAGTAACAGCTAGAAAAATAAGTTATGCAAAAACAGGCAGAACAAATACAGATACTTTGACTAATCTTGATTTAGTTCCAGTAGAAAAAAATAGTAATACTTTCAAGCTATTATTTGATAAAAAACCAATGTCAAAAACAAAAGTGACAGTTGTATCTCCTACAAAATGGGAAAAAAGTTTTTATACAAATGAACAAGGAGAAGTTACAATTTCTACACCTTGGATTGGAACATATCTTTTAGAAACTAGTTTTGAAGATAATTCAAAAGGTGAAGTGGATGGAAAGCCTTTTGATAAAACAATACATGCAATTACTTACACTATAAAAGTAGAACAAGGTTTACCTTGGGAAACTAAATAATAAAAATATAGAGGTAAATTATGCATAAAACATTTTGGTTTCAACTTCATTGGTTTGTTGGAATAGTTTTTGGACTTACTTTATTTATTATTGGAGTTTCAGGAGCTATATTATCTTATGAAAAAGAGATTTTACAAGCTATAAATAAGGATACATATTTTGTAAATATTCCACAAGATAAACAAATATTATCTACAAAAGAGATTTTAGAAAAATATCAAACAGAAAATCCAGATTCAAAGATAAATAGTGTCTCTTTTTCAAGTGATAAAAGTTCTAGTGTAGTTTTAAATATCGCTTCAAAAGATCCTAAGCAAAGAAAAGGGGAGAGTATATATTTAAATCCTTATACAGCTGAGGTTTTACCTCAAATTGAAGGAAAAGATTTTTTTATGTTTTTCTTTAAACTTCATAGATGGCTAACATTTGAAGGAGATACTCAGTGGATTGGGAAAAATGCAGTTGCCCTTGCAACTATTGCTTGTATAATTTTAACTATTGGTGGAGTTATAGTTTATTTGCCAAGAGTTAAAAATAATTTTTTAAAAAGTTTTACTTTTAGTTTCAAATCTAAAAATAGAGCATTTTTATCAACAATGCACAGTGCTATTGGTATGTGGATTGTTCCATTTTTCTTACTTTTATGTTTAACTGGTCTTTATTGGTCGTATGATTGGTATAGAAGTGCAATGTTTACTGTTATGCAAGTTGAACAACCAAAAAGAGCTGAACAATTAGCACAAACACAAGAAGATAATAAAGAAAAAGAACAAAATAAAACTCAAAATAATGATAAATCTAATTTAAATAGACAAAATAAGATAGAAAGTATATCTTATGAAAATGCTCAAAAAGTAGCAGATATTTTTAATCAAAATGTTTCAAGGGATTATAAAAATGCAAATTTGAGACTTACTCCTTCAAAAGATGGTATATATACAATTTCATATTTGTATGCAGATGCAACACATTTTAGAGAGTCAAACTCTATGGAAATTGATCCAAATAAATCTATAGTTGTAAAAGAAGCAAAATTTGAAGATAAAAAATTAAATGAACAGCTTATGAGTAGTATGTTACCACTTCATAGTGGAGAATATTTTGGCTGGATTGGACAACTGCTTATGTTTATTGCTTCAAGTCTTATGGCTTTGTTTGTAATAACTGGATATATCCTATATTTTGATAGATGGAAGAAAAAAAGAGCAAAAGCTTTAAAAGAAAAACAAACTATTTTATAGTTTATTAGAATAAATAAATTAACTATTTTAAAGATAAAAAAAAGGCTTAGAACAAAAGTTCTAAGCCTTTTTATGTTTAGTAGAAACTCTACTCTTAAAAGTTTAACAACACTTTTTAAAACCACCAGTATTGTATTTTCTATCTAAAGACTCATTAAAAAACTCGCCTCTAGTTAAAACTTTCTTATCTGGATGAACTCTTTTCATATGCTCAAGATATTTCTCATAGCTAGAAAGCCCCACAAGAGGGTGAAAAAACTTTTCAGATTTTTCATAGAATTCTTTGATTTTTCCAAACACATTTAAGCCTTTTGAAGAGAATCAAGTCTTACATAAGGAGTCTCTTTTAAAGGTATTTTTATTCTTCCAAAACAAATCCCTAAAGTTGCAATAATTACTAAAGTAGTTGCAAACATAAAGAACACTGCTAAAACAGCATTAACTATATTTGAATTTTTTAGTTTATTTGCAATAGCTATATCAGCTTTTGCTTTATTTATATCAGCTTCTACTGTTAAAGTAGGAATTTTTGCTTCTAAATCAGCGATTTTTTTGATTTGAATTTGTGCAGTAGCAACGTGACTTACAGCATTATGAACTCTATCACCCTCTTTGAAAGGTAATACTTTTTGAATTCCACCATACATAGTAGCTATTAAAACAAATGTTGCAGGTAATACTGTAACCCAAGTATATTTTGCTTTACCCATTTTGTATAGTATTGCAGTTGCAAGCATTAAAGCCATACCAGCTAGCATTTGGTTACTTACACCAAATAGTGGCCATAATGAATAAATTCCACCTCTTGGATCAATAGTTCCTTGATACAGAAAATATCCCCAACCAGCAACACTTAAAAATGTAGCTAAAATACCAGCTGCATAGTTATTTGTATTTCCTAAAGGTTTATAAACATTTCCTAGCATATCTTGAACCATAAATCTACAAGCTCTTGTTCCTGCATCAACAGCAGTTAAAATAAACAGAGCTTCAAAAAGAATAGCAAAGTGATACCAGAATCCCATCATATCTACTCCACCAAAAATTTCATGAAGTACAAGTGCAACCCCAATAGCAAAAGTAGGAGCTCCTCCAGTTCTTGATAAAATTGTCTCTTCACCAATATTTTTTGTAAGTGTGAAAATTTCTTCAGGAGTTACACTAAATCCCCAAGTAGAGATTGTTTGAGCAACTTGTACAACATCTGTTCCTATAAATACAGCAGGAGAGTTAATAGCAAAATAAAGTCCTGGATGTAAAATTGTCGCACAAATTAAAGCCATGATAGCAACTGCACTCTCCATTAACATAGAACCATATCCAACAGGAAGTGCATGAGTCTCATTTTCTAACATTTTAGGACTTGTTCCACTTGAAATTAGAGCATGGAAACCACTAATAGCACCACAAGCAATAGTAATAAATAAAAATGGGAATATTGCTCCTGCAAAAACAGGACCACTTCCATCAAAATATTGTGTATTCATTTTTGGCATTTGAATATCTGGAGCAACAATAACAATTGCAATAGCCATAAGTACAATAACACCAATTTTTAAGAAAGTTGATAAATAATCTCTAGGAGCTAATAAGAACCAAACTGGTAAAACAGCAGCTATAAATCCATAAGCCATCATTATAAATGCTAAAGTTGTAGCATCAAATGTAAATACTTGTTTCCAATAAGGGTCAGCTGCAATGATACTTCCATAATGAATAGCTAAAATTAGAAGAATAAAACCTATAACTGAAGCTTCTCCAACTTTTCCAGGTCTTAAATATCTCATATAAATACCCATGAAAATTGCAATTGGAATAGTCATAGCAATAGTAAACAGTCCCCAAGGAGATTCAGCAAGAGCTTTTACAACAACCATTGAAAGAATCGCTATGATAATTAGCATAATACCAAATATAGCAATCATAGTAACACCACCAACAAATGTTCCTAACTCTTCTTTTATAATTTCACCTAGTGATTTACCATTTCTTCTTGAAGAGATAAATAAAACAACAAAGTCATGAACAGCACCTGCAAATACTCCACCTACAAGTATCCATAGCATCGAAGGTAAATAACCCATTTGAGCTGCTAAAATTGGACCTACAAGTGGACCAGCTCCTGCAATTGCTGCAAAATGATGACCAAATAAAACAGATTTATTTGTCGGAACAAAATCTCTTCCATCATCATTTATCATAGCTGGAGTTGCTCTGTTTTTATCAAGTTCTAAAACTTTATAAGCAACAAATCTTCCATAAAATCTATATGCAATCATATAGATACAAACAGCTGCTACAACTAAATACATAGCTGAAACAGTTTCTCCTTGCTGTAAAGCTAAATAACCAAAGCATGCCGCTCCAATTATTGCTATTACACCCCATAAGAGTTTATTCATAGCGAATCCTTTTTTAAATAAAATCTTTTAAGTTTACTCTTAAAAAAATAAAACATTAGTTAAATAATTTAAATAAATGATACTATTTAGGACTAATTTATAAATATTTACACAATTTATACACAATAATTTAGAATAGGAATAAAAATTAAAAAAGAGCTATTTGCTCTTTTTTAAAAATAGTTAGTTTTGATAGAAGAATTATTTATGAAAGAGCGTTTATCATATCTTTTGTAACTTCTGATACATCTTTTGTACCATCAAGTTCCATAAACACACCCATTTTTTTATAAAAATCAATTAGAGGTGCTGTTTGAGAGTGGTATGCTTCAAGTCTGCTTTTTACAGTTTCTGCATTATCATCTTTTCTAATAGTTAATTCTCCACCACAATAGTCACAAACACCATCTTTTTTTGAAGGATTAAACTCAACATGAAAAGATGCTCCACAACCAGAACAAACTCTTCTTCCTGTAATTCTTCCTACAATTAAGCTATCAGGAACATTTAAAGAGATAACTTTATCAAGTTTAATTTTCATATTTTGCATAAGTTCACTCAAAGCTTCAGCTTGAGCCAAAGTTCTTGGGAAGCCATCAAGAATAAATCCATTTTTACAGTCAGATTCAGCTAATCTATCTTTGATAATTCCAATAATTGTTGAATCTGGAACTAATTGCCCAGCATCCATAAATTTTTTTGCTTCCATTCCCATATCTGTCTTATCAGCAATTGCAGCTCTTAAGATATCTCCTGTTGAGATTTGTGGGATATTGTACTTCTCAATTAGAAATTTAGCTTGAGTTCCTTTTCCAGCTCCTGGTGCTCCAAATAGCATTAAATTCATATTTATCCTTAAAATTTTTTCGCTTATTGTAGTAAAAAAGGATTTAATAGTAGATAAGTTATAGATAGTAGATTAGGAATTTAATCGATTTTTGATACAATAATCCCTTTAAAAATAAAAGGAAATGAATGAAAAAACTATTTTTAATTATTGGGGCACCTGGAAGTGGAAAGACAACAGATGCTGAACTTATAGCAAAAAGACACGAAAATATAACTCACTATAGTACAGGCGATATGCTAAGAGCTGAGATGGTAAAAGATAGTGATATAGGAAAAGAGATAGCAAAATATGTAAATGCTGGAAATATAGTACCAATTAAAATAGCTATACAAACTATAGTAAATGCTATAAAAAATGCTCCAACACCTACAATAATAATAGATGGATATCCTAGAAGTTTGGAGCAAATGAGTGCTTTGGATGAGTATTTGAAAAATGAAAAAGAGCTAGAGCTAATATCTTGTATAGAGGTAGTTGTAAGCGAAGAAGTTGCAAAAGATAGAGTGCTTGGAAGAAATAGGGGAGATGACGATAAGGTTGAAGTATTTAACAATAGAATGAGTGTATATATTGAGCCTTTAAAAGCTATTCAAGATTTTTATGAATCAAAAAATATTTTGAAAAAAATAGATGGAGAGCGAACTATAGAAGAGATTGTAGATGAGATGGAAAAATTCATTTTGTCAAAAATAGTTTAAAAAAGATTTTAATAAGTGAAAAATAGAGTAAATTTTTATAGCGTAATTATTGGAACTGAACTTTTAAATGGCAGAAGAAAAGATGCTCACTTTGCATTTTTAAATCAAGAGCTTTTAAAGCGTGGTTGGGAGCATAAAGCATCTTTTGTGATTGAAGATGATAAAGAGTTGATGCTAAAAATATTTAATCTTATTAAATCTGATGAGCATAGTGTGATGTTTTGTTTTGGTGGAATTGGAGCAACTCCAGATGATTTTACAAGGCAAATAGCTGCAGATGCTTTTACAAACTCACAAATGGAGTTTCATGAAGAAGCAAAGAAAAGAATAGAAAATAGATTTAAAGATGAAGCTTATCCTCATAGAGTAAATATGGCGTATTTGCCAATAAATGCAAAACTTCTAAAAAATGTTGTAAATGATGTAGCTGGGTTTTATTTAGAAGATAGATTCTTTTTTACACCAGGATTTCCATCTATGAGTCAAAGTATGGTTTTGGAGGCTTTGGATAGACACTACACAAAATCAAATATCAAAAAATATAGAAAAACAGTGACAATTGTAAGTAGTGAAAATGACTTAATAGAAGTTATGAAAAGAATTCCAACACACCTTGAGTTTTCATCCTTGCCAAAGATTATTGGAAATGAAAGAAGAGTTGTAATATCTGTTGCTGGATATAATCAAGATGAGGTAAATTTTGCTTTTAAACTCTTTTTGGATTTTTGCCTTGAAAATAAAAAAGAGTATGTCTTGGAAGATATAAATGGATAAACAAATACGAAATAGTACAGCTGAATTTTTAATTTTTACTTCTCAAAATAAAGAAGATAGTATTGAGGTAAAAGTATTTGATGAAACGGTTTGGCTTACTCAAAATATGATAGCACAGCTTTTTGAAAAATCAGTATCAACAATAAATGAACATATAAAAAATATTTATAAAGAAAAAGAACTTTCAGAAATTGATACTATTAAGAAATTCGGAAATTCCGAATTTGCTAAAAAGCCAACAAATTATTATAACCTTGACCTTATTATTTCAGTTGGATATAGAGTAAACTCAAAAAAAGCTACACAGTTTAGACAGTGGGCTACAAGTGTATTAAAAGAGTTTGCTATAAAAGGATTTGTTCTTGATAAAAAAAGACTAGAAAATGGCTCATTTTTAGGTCAAAACTATTTTGATAGATTACTTGAAGAAATAAGAGAGATAAGAGTTAGTGAAAGAGTGTTTTATCAAAAACTAACAGATATTTACTCTACAAGTGTTGATTATAACAAAGATGATGAAACTCCAGTCTTTTATGAAAATTGTACCCATCCTTTAGCTGGAAAAAGTAATGAAATTACTTCAAAAACTTGTAATGAAGATAATGATTTTTGTCCATATAATGAAGTAAATTAAAATTCTTATTGTGAAGATTCAACAGCTCTTTTCATACCCTCTAAAGCCTCTTTTAAAATCTCAAGAGGTGTTGCTATATTTACTCTTATAAAATTATCACCATTTTCTCCAAAAGTTACTCCTGAGATTACTCTTACATTTCCAATCTCTTCTAGTTTTTTTGTAAACTCTTTTGAGTCCATATTAAGAGAGCTTATATCAATCCATAGTAGATATGTAGCTTCTGCTTTCACTACTTTTAGGTTTGGGATATTTTTTGCTATAAAATCTTCCAAAAAGTTTTTATTTTTTTCAAGATAAATAAGTAGTTCAAAAAGCCAATCTTCACACTCTTCATAAGCACTAATCAAAGAGTAAATTCCAAAAACATTAACTCCTTTCATCTCATTTTTGCTAAGAGTTTTGTCTAATTTTACTCTTAAATCTTTATTTGCTGCAACTATATTTGAGGCTTTTAAAGAAGCAATATTAAATGTCTTACTAGCACTTGTACAAGTAATAGAGTTTTGTTCAAAATCTTTATTTATAGATGCAAAAGGTGTGAAGATATAATCTTTGAAAACCAAATCCCTATGAATCTCATCACTTATTACCAAAACACCATATGTTAAACACAACTCGCCCAATTTTTGCAACTCATCTTTTGAAAAAACCTTCCCAACAGGATTGTGCGGATTTGATAATATAAATAGTTTTGGTCTATCATTTTTTATTTTCTCTTCAAAATCAACAAAATCTATCTCATATTTTGCATCTTTATATATCAAATTGTTTGTGATAACTTTGCAATCATTGTTTTGTATAACTATATTAAAGTAGTGATAAACAGGCGATTGAATTAAGATTTTGTCATCTTTTTGACAAAAAGTTTGAATAATTGCACTTAAAGATGGAATTACTCCAGCTGTTGGAATAATATGCTCTTTTTTTATCTCATAGTTAAATCTTTTTTTCCACCAACTAATCTCAGCTTCAAAATACTCATTTGGAACCATTGTATATCCAAAAACTGGATGCTTTGCTCTTTTTATAATAGAATCCACAATAGGCTTTGCAACTTCAAAATCCATATCAGCAACCCACATAGGAATCACTCCATCTTTTGTAGTATCCCATTTATAGCAGTCTGTATTTTTTCTATTTACTACTTTATCAAAATTGTATTTCATCTATTGCCTTTAAAAAATTATTCAAAATAGCTTTTATTATACAAGATTATGATTTATATAGGGTTTTGTTAATTTATTAGATAAAGAGAAATATAGATAAAATTTCAAAAAAAGGAGCAAAATATGGAAAATTTTAGTTTTTGTAATCCAACACAAATTGAGTTTGGAAAAGATAAAGAGAAAAATATTGGAAAATATATAAGCCAAAACGGAGTAAAAAAAGTTTTATTAGTTTATGGAAGCAAAAGAGTTATAGAAGATGGACTTTTTGATGTAGTAATACATAGTTTAAAAGAAAATGGTGTAGATTTTATAGCTTTTGGTGGAGTTGTAAGTAACCCAATATTAAGAACTATTCAAAATGCCATAAAAATTGCGAAAGATGAACAAGTAGATGGAGTTTTAAGTCTTGGAGGAGGTTCTGTTTTAGATAGTTCAAAAGCAATAGCTGTTGGAACTTTATATGATGTTGATGTTTGGGATTTCTTTTTAGGTAAAGAGCAAATAAAAAAGGCTCTACCTATTTTTGACATAATTACTCTTGCTGCAACTGGAAGTGAGATGAATGGATATGCAGTTGTTACAAATGAAAAAACAAAACAAAAATTTAGTATTTGGTCACCTTTGGTTTATCCAAAAGTTTCAGTGATAAATCCAGAACTTCAAAAAAGTGTTTCAAAAGAGTATTTGGTTTATTCAGCTACTGATGTAATCGCACACACTATTGAAGGTTATTTTACAGCAAAAGTTCAGCCAAAATATATGAGTAGGCAAGTTGAAAATATCATAAAAACAGTTATTGAAACAACTGAAATTTTAATAAAAAATCCAGATGATTATAGTGCAAGAGGAGAGTTTGCTTGGGCTGCAACAAATGCTTTAAATGGTACAACAACAGTTGGAACAGCTGGTTTTTCTTTTCCAAATCACTTAATAGAACACGCACTTTCAGCACTTTACAATGTACCTCATGGAGCAGGGCTTAGTGTTATAATTCCAGCTTGGGCAAAGTGGTATTATAAACAAAATGAGGCTCAGTTTGTTAGATTTGCAAAAGAGATTTTTGAAAAAAGCACAGCTCTTGAAGGAATTGAAGCACTTGAGAGTTGGTTTAATAAAATAGGAACTCCTACAAGATTAAATCAATTTGGATTAGATAAAAGTAATATTTCGGATATTATAGAAAATTTATCATATCAAAATGATATAGGAAAAGATGATTTAGAAAAGATTTTAAGTAATGCTTTATAGTATAGATTTATAGTAAAAAAAGAGTTAGATAGTTTTAAACTATCTCTCTTTTTATGTTCTCTTTTAAGCTACAAGTTATTTCATAAGTTATTGTGTTGTGAATTTTAGCCAACTCTCTTACATCATCAAAAAGACAAACTTCTTCTTCATCACTATTTATAGATAAGTTATCCATAGAAACACGACCTAAAACTTGAAAACCTTTTGGTGTTGTGTAGTTGTGATTTTCATTAAGCCTTAAAAAACCATCTCCATAACCTACATCGTAAGTTGAAACTATCATATCAGTAGTAGCTGTGAATTTCCCACCATAACCAACGCTTTGATTCTTTTTCAAAGTTCTAGTTGCCATTTTTGAAGCCCAAAGACTCATTACAGGTTTAAGTTTTGGAAAATCAAATGGCAAATCATCTTCTAAATATCCATAAGTTGCAATTCCTGCTCTTGCAAAATCTTCATTAAGTTCTTCGAAATTTTTTTCTCTAAAAAGTGCAGATGAGTTACAAGAGTGAAAAGCAGGGAGTGGTAGAAAAAGTTTTTCACATACCTCTTTTACCTTAGTTTTTGCTTTGGAAAAAAGTTCTTTTTGGAAGAAAAAACTTGTTGATAATTCATCCGCTCCTTTATGATGTGTGAAAACCCCTGTAATATTGGCTTTTTGTTTCAAAAGCCCTAAAATAGCCACTTCTATATCATCTATTGATATTCCATTTCGGTGCATTCCCGTATCTATTTTGATATGAACATTACTATTTTGTGGGATTTTTTCTATGTTTTCAAGTGTGTTTAATGCTATGTGAAAAGTATGTGAATAGTTGTGAAAAACATTAGGAGCTAGGATTAAAATATAAGAAAAATAATCCTTTATTTTTTGCGCATCTTCAACACTTCTTACAACTGCTTTTTTAATACCAAACTCACATGATAGTTTTGCAATTTCAACTATTCCATGACCATAGGCATTATCTTTTAAAACTACAGCAACTTTTTCTTTGTTTGTTGCTTTTTGGCTTATTGCTTCTAGATTATAAAAAAGGTTATCCTTGTTTAATAATATTCTAGCCATTCTCTTCCTTTCTAAAATAATCAAATATATTTTTTGCATCAACTTCATTTAAAACAGCTTTTAGCTCTTCTAAACTTGCATTTTTTATCTTTTCAAACTCTCCAAAATATAGAAGAAGTTTTTTGATTTTCGCTTCACCTATTCCATTTATTTGTAAAAAGGATATCTCTTTATCCTCTTTTCTTTTTTGTTTTTTATGAAAACTTATAGCAAATCTATGGGCTTCGTCTCTTTGTCTTTGAATAAACTGTAATCTTTTATCACTTGTAAGAAGATTTAAGCTTTTGTATTCACCATTTTTTCTAAAATGGACTATATCTTTCGCATTTCCTTTTGCTCTATATGCTTTGGCATCTACTTTTTGTTTTGAAATTGCAATAATATCTAAATTTACCCCAATACTTTGTACAATATCAAATGCTAGTTTTAGCAAAGTTTCTCCACCATCAATAATCCATAAATCAGGAGCAGGATTTTTTGAAAAGCTTTCAACTCTTCTTATTAGCATCTCTCTCATTTGTGAATATTCATCTTTTGATTCAAGGTTATAGTGTCTAAAAGCTTTTTTATCAAAAGAGCCTAAATTTTCATTCCAAACAATCATAGCTCCAACTGTTGCTTGTCCCATCAAATGTGAGTTGTCAAAACTTTCTATTAAACTAGGAGTTGTTTGTAGGCAAAATAGTTCTTTTAACTCTTCATATATAGTTGTTTGATTTTTTGAAGCTTCAATTCTTAGAAGTTCATCACAATTGTTTAATGCAATCTTTACAATGCTAGCTTTTTTATCTATTTTTGGATTTATTACTTTTATTTTTTTATTAAATCTTTTATATAAAAACTCTTCAATGTCATCTAAATCCAAAATTTCATCAGCTACAATAATCTCTTTTGGAATAATTGGAAGTTCATTTGAGTAGTAGTTTACAATTGCTCTTTTATATGCTTCATTTAAATCAAACTCTAAATCATCATTTATCTTTATAAAATCATAATTTGAAGATGCAAGTTTTCCATCTCTTATAAACATTCTTACAATCACAGCTTTTTTACTAGCAGATTTTATAGCAAATATATCCAAATCTTCATTTGTTGCTAAATCTATACCTGTTTTAATTTCAGATTTTTCAATAGTTTTTACTCTATCTCTTAAATTTAAAGCATCCTCAAAACGAAAATCATCTGAATATATTTTCATCTTCTCTTTTAGTTTTGATAAAAGTTTTGATTTATTATATATATAGCTTAAAGCTTCATCTAAAAGTTTTTTATACTCTTCTTTTGTTATTTTTTGCTCACAAGGAGCTTTACATTTTCCTATTTGGTAAAATAGACAAGCACTCTTTCCTTTTATACAAGATTTTTTTTGTACCAATGGAACTATTTCATATATGCTATCTAACATATCTTTTGCGCCACTTGAGTATGGACCAAAATATTTTATATTTTTACCTTTCTCTATTTTTCTTGTTATTTCAAGTCTTGGAAAATCCTCATTTAAATCAACATAAATATATGGATAGGTTTTATCATCTCTTAAAAGTACATTGTATTTTGGTTTTAGTTGTTTTATTAAAGAGTTTTCAAGTATTAAAGCATCATGTTCATTTGGAACAACAATCCACTCTACAAAAGTAGTTTCACTAATCATTTTATATATTCGTGGACTTAGTTTATCAGCAGGTAGTAGTTTTGGTGTAAATTTGAAATAAGATTTTACTCTATTTTTTAAAACTTTTGCTTTTCCAATATATAGTAAATGACCGTTTTCATCAAAATATTGATAAACACCAGAATCATTTGGTAACTCTTTTAATTTCTCTTCTAAATTCATTTTGAAATAGTAGCTAAAAAGAGTTTTTATAGAGTTTATAGGCTATTTTATTGCTAGAAAATGGAATGATCGTAAAAAAGAGTTTAATTGAAAAACAAGTGTGCAGGCAAAAAATATAAATACAAAAAGAACTTCTTCTAATTTAGAAATAGCTAAAAAAGAGGTAAAACCTTTAAAAAAAGAGAAAGATAAATCTAATTTATCGTCTAAAGAATCTGAAAATATTAAAACAAAATCTAAATTTGAAGTTATTAGTGATAGTAGTTCAAATGATGAGTGGGAAAGTTTTTAAGCCTAATTCGAAAGATATCTAAAAAGAGGGTGGGATTAAACCCTACCTCTTATTTTTCACTATTGTTTTCCTCTTCTTCTCTTTTTAAATCCTCTGCAATATTTCCCTCTTTTTCTCTACTTAATCTTGAGATTAATACATAAAAGAGTGGAATAAATAAAATTGCTAAGAATGTTGCAGTTAGCATTCCTCCAACAACACCAGTTCCAATAGAGTGTTTACTAGCAGCTCCTGCTCCACTACTAATTGCAAGAGGCATAACTCCAATAGTAAATGCTAAAGAAGTCATAACTATTGGTCTTAATCTTACTTTTGCAGCTTCTAAAGCTGAGTCAATTAGATTGTATCCCTCTTTTCTTTTTTGAAGAGCAAACTCTACAATCAAAATTGCATTTTTGGCAGCAAGTCCTGCAAGAACTAAGAGACCAACTTGGAAGTAGATATTATTATCAAGCCCTCTTAAATTTGTAGCCAAAATAGCTCCAAATATAGCAAAAGGAACTGCCAATACAACTGCTATTGGAAGTAACCACTTCTCATATAAAGCTGCTAGAATTAAAAATAGAAAAACAATTCCAAAAATAAAAGCTTGTGCAGAACTTCCACCTATTTGTTTCTCTTGATAAGCAGTTCCAACCCAAGAAATTGTATAACCTTGTGGTAAAACCTCTTTTGAAACTTCTTCTATAGCTTTTAAAGCATCTCCTGAACTATATCCAGCTGCTGGTTGTCCTGAAACTTTTGCAGCTTGGAAAAGATTAAATCTTTCTATAATGTCTGCCCCAACAATCTGTTTTAAAGTTACAAAAGAGTCTAAAGGTAGAAGTTCACCATTTGATGATTTTACATAAATATATTGCATATCTTCAGCATTTGATCTATATGTATCAATAGCTTGCATATTTACTTTATAAGTTCTTCCGTAAAGTGAGAAATCATTTACATAAAAACTTCCAAAAGTTGCATTTATAGTATTGTAAATATCGTTTATATTTACACCTTTTGCTTTTGCTTTCTCAATATCTACATCCATCTTATATTGTGGAATAGTTGCAGATAGAGAGGTTCTAACTCCCATTAACTCTGGTCTTGTTTTTGCTTTTTCGATTACTTGATTTACAACTTTTTGTAAATCTTCAATACTTCCACCAGTTCGGTCTTGAACATACATATCAAATCCACCTGTAACACTCATACCCATAATTGCAGGTGGAATAACAGCAAATGAGAATCCTTCACTAGTTCCCATTAGTTGTCCACTAAATTTTTTTAGAAGTGCTTGAGCTGATTGACTTGATTCTGGTCTTTCATCCCAATCTTTTAATTTAACAATAGTAGCAACCGTGTGTGTTCTTTGAGCTGATGTTGTAAAGTCATAACCAGCTAAAGTAATAATATTTTTAACATTTGGGTCTTTTGAAATAATTGCATTTATCTCTTCTGATAATTCAATAGTTCTTGATAAAGATGAACCTGGAGGATTAAACCCAAATATAAATATAGTACCTTGATCTTCATCAGGTACTAATCCTGTTTTCATTCCCTTAAACATATCATAAGATATAAAAATCAATCCACCAAATAGTAACATAGATATTAAAGAGTATCTAATAGTTTTTTTAACTAAAAGTGAATAACCAACAGTTGCTTTATCAAACATAGTATTAAACCATTTGAAGAAGCCTTTAGGTTCATGTTTTTTATTTTTTAATATTCTTACACATAGCGATGGTGTTAATGTTAAAGCAACAAATCCAGAGATTAAAACGGACACAACTATGGTAATAGCAAATTGTCTATACATTTCACCACTTAATCCACCCATAAATGCAACAGGTACAAACACAGCTCCAAGTACCAAAATAATAGCAATTAAAGCTCCAGTTACCTCTCTCATAGCAGCAAATGCTGCCTCTTTTGGAGTTTTACCCATATCCATATGCCGTTCGATATTTTCAATAACAATAATAGCATCATCAACAACAATACCAATAGCAAGAACAAGTCCAAAAAGAGTAAGAAGATTTATACTAAATCCTAAAGCATACATTCCAGCAAATGCTCCAACAATTGATACAGGAACAGCAATTAAAGGAATAATAGTAGCTCTCCAATTTTGTAAAAATAGAAAAATAATTAAAATAACTAAAATAAGAGCTTCAACAAATGTTTTTACAACCTCTTCAATTGATGCTGTAATAAAATCTGTACTATCATAAGGAATAGTATATGTCATATCTTCAGGGAAATTTTTACTAGCTTCCTCTAATGCTTTTTTAATAGCAGCTGCTGATTCTAAAGCATTTGCTTCACTTTGTAAAAATACTCCAATTGGTAAAGAAGGTGCATTATTTAATCTTGTTTGCATACTATAATTACTAGCACCAAGCTCAATTGTAGCAACATCTTTAAGCTTTAAACTACTTCCATCAGGGTTTGAACGAATTACAATATTAGCAAATTGAACAGGATCATCAAATCTCTCTGGAGTTTGAATTGTATATGTGTACATCTGCTTATTTGCAATTGGTTCAGCTGCAATTTTACCAGCTGCATATTGATTATTTTGCTCTTTGATAACAGCAATAACATCAGTTGTAGCAAGAGAGTATTTTGATAGTTTTGAAGGGTCTAGCCAAACTCTAATAGAGTAATCTTTTGCCCCAAAAATCATAGCATCTCCAACACCTTCAACTCTTTTTAGAGTTTCAACCATATTTAATAATGCATAGTTTGAAAGATATATAGAGTCATAAGTATTATTTGGAGATTGAAGCATAGCAAATAGAAGAATACTAGGAGATTTTTCACCTACAACAACTCCAACTCTTTGCACTTGCTCAGGCATTGAAGACAAAGCTGCTTGAACTCTATTGTTTACATCAATTTTTGCACTATCAGGATCTGTTCCTACTTCAAAATATACATTAATTGATAAATTTCCACTATCATCTGCTAAAGAGTTCATATAAATCATATCTTTAGCACCATTAATTTGTTGCTCAAGAGGAGCTGCTACTGTTTTTGCAATAGTATTAGCACTAGCACCTGGATAATTTGTACTTACTACAATTTGAGGAGGAAGAACTTTTGGATATTGTTCTATTGGTAGATTTGTCATAGAAACAAGTCCAACAAGAAAAATTATTATTGATAAAACGCCCGCAAAAACGGGATTTCGTATGAAAAATGCTGAAATCATAACTATTTCTCTTTATCTACAATTTGAACTTTTGTGTTAGGTCTTATTTTTGCAATGTTACTAACAATAATTTTTTCACCACCTTTTAAACCACTTTTTACTACAACACCCTCTTTAATTAAATCTCCAACAACAACAGGTGTTGGTTTTGCAATATTATCTTCTCCTACAACAATTACAACTGTTGCTTGTGCTGTTTTTAAAATAGCATTTTCAGGAACTACAAAAATATCTCCTAAATCAAGGTTTGAAACTTCAATTTGTCCAAAATTTCCAACAATTAATTCATTATTTGGATTTTCTATTTTTGCTCTTACAAGAAGTGTATCAGTATTTGTATCAATTACAGGAGCAACAAAATCAATAGTTCCATTAAATGATTTATCACCTAATAGTAAATTAATTTTTGCTTTATTTTCTCTAATTTGACTTATATATTTATTCATATCCTCTTTTGGAAGAGAAAATTCAGCATGAATTGGATTTGTGTTTGTAATAGTTACAAGTGTAGAATTAGTAGCAGTTGTTCCTACTAAATCTCCAATATCTTGTTTTTTTATTCCAGCAATTCCATCTATTGGGCTAGTAACATTTGTGTAGTTATATTGAATTTGTGCTTCATCTAAAGCAGCTTTTGAACTCTCATATTGATAAGTATAATCATCAAATTGTTGAGGGCTAATAGATTTTGAAGCTATTAAAGATTTTGCTCTATCAAAATCTTTTTTTGCTTTTATAAAGTTTGCTTTTTTCGAGTTTAAATTTGCCAAATATGTATCAGGTTCAATTTTATAAAGAAGAGTTCCTTTTTTTACAAATTGCCCCTCTGTATAGTTTTTCTCTTTTAAAGTCCCAGATACTCTTGCAATAATATCTACTTGCTCAACAGCTTTCAAAATAGTAGGATAAGTTTTACTTGTGGTAATATCTTTTTTCTCTGCTTTAAATACTTGCACTGGAAGTGCAGGGGCTTCATTTGCATTTAGATTTGTAAATGCTATACTTGCCACAAAAAGTGACATTATTGATTTTTTTATCATCTTATATACTCCTGTAATTTTTCACCACTATGGTAAATTATTGTTGCTTTTTTTACTTCTAAATCATTAATAGCTTTTTTATGCTGACTTATTGCATCATATTTTTCTGTTAAACTTTGTAAAAATGCAACATTATCTATAAGTCCATTTTCAAATTTTGACTTGATTATTTCATAAGCACTTTGAGCTGCTTTAAGAGTTGCTTCTGTTGATTTAATTTTTGCTTTTGCAATATTATATGACTTTAAAGCTAGTTGTAAATCAACATCAGCTTTATTCTTTTCATACTCAAAATTTGATCTACTAGCTAAATACTCTTTTTGTTTTGATTCATATTGATATTTTGTTTGACCAAAAGAGAATAAATTCCATTTCATATTTGCACTTGCAACATTTTGATGATTGTTTATATCTGTATCGTTGATTTTTCTATCGTAATTATTATCATAATAATTAAATGTATTATCTAAAGTAATTGTTGGGTAATATCCACTTTTTTGTGCTTGTGCAACACTTTGTTTTGATTGAGTACTTAAATCTAAAGCCTGAATATCAAATCTAGGACTTTTTTGTATCAAATTATTAATATCTTCAAGTTTTGAACCATCTGTTATCGATACTTGTGTGCCTGTAATGTATTCAAGATTATGTGTAATTGTAATAATATTTAATTCAATTTCTTGAAGCTCAACAATAGCATTTTGAAGTCTTGAAACTATTTTTTGAAGCTCATCTTCTGTTGTAGTTCCTGCTTTATAAAATCTTCCAATTCTATCTTCTTGTGCTGTTAATTGTTCTATCTCTTTTTGTTTTGCATCTTTTTTTGCTTCAAGAGATAGATAATCAAAGTAGTATTGAATAACAGTTAGTGATAGATTATTTTTTAAAGCATCAAGTGATTTTTCACCACTTTTTATATTTGTTTCATATCCATCATAAATATCATATTTTTTCCCACCATCATATAATAGGTAGTTCAGACTACCATAAGCATTTGCTCTTTTTTTTGGATTATTAGGATATTCATGTTCATTTATTGAGTATGAAGCACCAGCATCTAATTTTGGTAAATAACCTCTTTGTACACTTTTATACTCATCTTTTAGTGCATCTAAATTTTGTTTTGAAGATTCAACCAATCTATTTTCAATTGTTAAATTTACTAACTCTTCTAAATTTTGACTATATAAGAATATTGGTACTAAAAAAGTAAAATATATTTTTTTCATTTTGCTCCTTTTAGAAATAAAATAAAATTCTATCAGTTTTTTACTTAATTTTGTCTTGCTAGAAAGATAATTTTAATTTTAAATTAGATACAATTTTCGCTATGAATAAAAAATATATAGATGAATTTTATAGTAGAGTTGCAAAAGATAAGAAGCATGAGATTTTTGCTTTATCTTTACCAATGTTTTTAGCAAATAAGCATATTTATAACGAATCAGAGAGTTTTTATAAAACTAGTTATGATTTGTTACATTCAGATATTGATGTTTTAGCAGCACTTTATTTTAGCAATGAAAATCATTCACTTTCACCAACAGAACTTTATGATGCAACAATATTTTCAAGTGGCGGTATGACAAAAGTTCTAAAAAAACTTGAAGATAGAGAGTTTATAAAAAGAGATGTCTCAAAAGAGGATAAAAGAAAAACTTTTGTAACTCTTACAAAAAAAGGCATTGTTCTAATAGAATCTTGTATTTGTGAAGCTTCAAAGAGATTAGAAAATCATTTTAAAGTATTAAGTCAAAAAGAGAAAAATGATTTGAAAAAGATTTTATCAAAACTAATTTACTCTATGATTTAAATAAATAAAAATTCAATTAGATGTTATCATATATCCTTGAGATGATACATTTTCAATTAAATCTTTAGATGTTTTTGCTCTTAATCTTTTTATAAAAGTTCTAACTCTTTCATCACTTATATTCTCTAATTCCCATAAATTTTCTTTAATAGTTTCCATTTTTACAAGTAAATTTTTATTTTCTATTAGAAGATTTATAAACTCTTTCTCTCTTTTTGTAAGATTTATTAGTTCACTATCTTTGTATAAACTACAAGAGTTTTTTACAAATACAAAACCACCTTTTAAGGTATAGTCTTTCTCCTTATTTATCTTATTTGAAAGCTCTTTTAAGTACTCAATAAAGCTTTCAATATCAAATGGTTTTATAAAATATTTTGAAATTCCCAAATCAATAGCTTCTAAAAGCATCTCTTTTTGGCTGTAGGCACTTAAAATTATAATAGGAGTTTGGTTATTACTTTTTATTATTTTGCACATTTCAAGACCACTTAAATTGGGCATAGAAATATCACTAATTACAATATCAGGTTTAAAACTTTTAAACTTTTTAATTCCATCAATACCATCTTTTGCAATTGCTACTTTAAAAAAAAGCTCTTTTATAGAGTTTCTTATTAAATTTGCTAATTTTTGCTCATCTTCTACTATTAAAACTTTTAGATTTTTCATACTATTTTTGGAAACTTTAGAGTGAATTTTAAACCATTTGAAATATTTTCATGCATAATTTCACCTTTAAAACTATTTTCAATAACTATTTTACAAATAAAAAGACCAAGACCTGTTCCAATTGATTGATGTTTTGTTGTAAAATATGGTTCATAAATCTTATCAAATAGCTCCTTGCTTAATCCTTGAGCATTATCAATATATTCTAAATATACAAAATCATCTTTTGTATTTGTATAAGTTTTTATAGTTATCTCTTTATTTGTGATATTTTTTTGTACAAAAGCATCTTTTGAGTTATTTATAAGATTTAATAGCACTTGAGTTAGCTCATTTTTTAATCCAAAAATCTCTAAATCTTTTAAAATATCAAACTTTATATTAATATTTTCATCTTCTAAAACTCTATTTAAAATCTTCAAAGCTTCATTTATACTTTGATTTATTAAAAAAGCTTCTTTTTGTTTTTTTGGAGCAAAGAAATTTGTAAAATCATCAATAGTACTTGACATTCCTAGTATTAGATTTTTTGAGTTTGAATAAAGATTTTCAATCTCTTTTTTGTTCTCATTTTCAAAAGCTTTTTTTAGATTAAATAAGCTTAAGTTTAACTCTGTTAAAGGTTGCCTCCACTGATGAGCAATATTTCCTAACATTTGACCTAAACTTGCCATTCTTGATTGTAGAAATATAATTTTTTGTTTCTCTTCTAGCTCTTTTTGAAGTAGTACTTCATTTGTAATATCATATCTTATGGCTACAAACTCAACAATATTTTCCTCTTTTTCATCTAAAATAGGAATAATAGTTGTATTTAAATAAATATCTTCTCCATTTTTTGATATATTTTTTACAGTAGATTTATAGACTTTTTTATCTAAAATAGTATTCCAAAGCAGTTCAAAATTCTCTTTTGGAGTATCAGGATGTCTTATAATATTGTGATTTTTTCCAATTAATTCATCTTTTGTAAAACCAAAAAGATTACAAAATTCATCATTTACAAAAGTGATAATTCCATTTATATCTGTTTTTGAGACTATATTTGAATTTTCTATTGCTTTTTGGTAGTTGTTCATAAGTTTAAAATCCTATAAAAATTTTTCTATCCTATCAAAGAAGCTTTTTTTTGTCAATGATTTTAGAAACTACTCCACCAAAGCCTAAGTTTTAATCCAAAAGTTGAAGTGTAACCAACTTCAGTGAATTTTAGATTTTTGTTTTTGTCATAAATAAAAGTTGTAGGGAATGCTTTTACATTAAATTCAGTAGATAAAAGACCATATTCATCATTTACGACTTTGAAGCTAAGATTTTTATCTTTTAAATATTTTTCTATCTCTTCATTACTTCCTGATTGTGTAGCTATTGTAATTACTTCAAAATCTTTTGATAAATTTTCAATATTTTGCTCTTCTAAAGCACATATTGGACACCAAGTCGCCCAAAAATTAACTAAAAGAGGTTTATCATTTTTTATCTCATAATTTGAACCATCTATTAATTCAAAACTTTGTATAGAGAATTTTTCTTTGTTTAAATCTAGACCTTTAAAATAGCTTACTATGTTTAAAACTATTATAAAAAAAATTGTATATTTTATTAAGTTTTTTAGGATTTTTTTTATTTTTTCACTCATTGTTTACCTTTAAATATATCTTTAAACAATTTTCTTCAAACTATTTCTTATAACGACTGGAACAAAAAACATAGAAACAATATAAGATATTAAAGTTCCACCAATAAGTGCAACTCCAAGTCCACCAAATACAGCATCATTTGCTATTAAAGAGCTTGCAAAAACAAGAACTAAAACAGTTAATATAATAGGTTTTGATCGTGTAGCAGCTGCTTTTGCTATAGCTTCATTTACCCTTAAATTATTCTCCAAAACAAGTTGTTTTGCAAAGTCTATTATTAAAGTTGAGTTTCTTGAGTTAATACCAATTAAAGCAATAAATCCTATAAGACTAGTTGCTGTTAAATAAAAAGTATCTTTTGTAAAAATATCCATAATAATATGAGCAAAAATAACCCCAATAATAGATATAAAACTGCTTAAAACTATTGCACCGCTAAGAGCAAAATTTTTATAATAAACTACCATAAGCAAGAATATTAAAATTAAAGCTATGATAAAAGCTGTTCCTAAATCTATGAATGTATCAATAGTAACTTTTAGTTCTCCATCAAAAACTAAATCAAATCTCTCATTTGTTTTTTTATCTATAAAAGATAGATTTAGCATATTGGTTTTGATTATTTCATAATCATTTGAAAAGCTTTTTATCATATCTTCTCTTGAACTCAAAAGTGGATATATTTGACTATCATTTGAAGTTTCAGCTATTACATTTATTATTGGATTTAGATTTTTTGATGTTATTGTTGGCTCTTTTATAGTTTGTTTTATGCTTACAAGTTCTGAAATACTAATCATTTTTCCCATGTTATTCATTATTTTTAAGCTATTAAGTTTTAGATTTAAAGCATCTTTTGAGTTATTTGATAAATTTCTTGAGTCATCAAGTCTTAAAAATATTGGAATTTGGCTTTGGGCATTTTTATCATTTATAACTCCTAATGGCATACCTTCAAATGCAAGATATAAAGTGGCTTTTAAATGTTCTAAATCAACTTGACTCATAATGGCTTTGTTGCTATTTATTTCTAAAGTGTAAGTAAAAAAATCTTTTGAAGCTAAAATATCAATATCAACTAAAGTGTCTTGATTTTTAAAAATATTTGCTACTTTTATAGCAAAATCTCTTCTGCTAGAAAAACTATCTCCACCATAAATTTCAGCTACCAAAGAAGCAAGTACTGGAGGACCAGCAGGAAGTTCTATAAATTTTATGGTTGCTTTGTATGCGTTTTGACAAGAGTCTTGAATTTTACTTCTAAGATTTGAAATAAGATTATAACTTGTAATTTCTCTATCTTTAAATCTTTTAATATTTATCATAAGTTCAGCTTGGTTTTCACTATTTTTTAAAGCACTTTGTTTTACAAGTCCTGCAAAATCAATTGGTTGACCTTGAGATATAAAAGCTGAAATATTTGTTATATTCTCCTCATCTTGTAGATTTTTTACAATACAATCTACAACCTCTTTTGTTTCATACTTACTTGAGCCATCTTTTAAATCTATATATATAGAAAAACTATCTGAATCTTTGTTTGGAAGCATTTTTGCTTTTACTATTTTTGTTGGAAAAGTTAAAATACTTAAGATAAAAAGTATTAAAGTAATAAGATAAATTAAATTTATTTTTCTTTTACTATTTAAAATGTCTAGTATAAATTTTTCTAATCTCATTTTTTACCTTTTAAAATCTTTTTAACCAAATAAGGTGTAAAAGCATATGCAACAAAAAGTGAAACAGCCAAAGATATAGGAACAAAAACAGGAAGAGGGTGCATAAATTCTCCCATCATTCCACCTACAAAAAACATAGGAATAAATACCATAATTATTGCAATAGTTGCTATATTTGTAGGGTTTCCTATCTCATTTGTTGCATTTATTGCTAGAGTTTCTAAATCCATATTTGGATGTTCAATTTTATGTCTATGTATATTTTCTATTACAATTATTGCAGCATCAACTAGCATTCCTAAAGCAACAATAAGTGCAAAAAGTGTTATACGATTTACACTCTCGCCTAACATAAATCCAATAAACAAAGTTAAAGATAAAATCATAGGAACAGTTAAAGATACAATAATCGCCTCTTTAAACCCCAAAGTAAAAATAAGTAAAATAAAGATGATGATAATAGAAATTAATAGATCTTTTATTAAAGCATTTACTGCATTATTTGCTGTATATCCATCATCTCTTGTGATTGTAAAGAGTATATTTTTCTCTTGTAAAGATTGTTTTATACTATCTAAATATTCAAAAATTTGTTCATTTATGACAACACTATTTGCCCCTTTTAATTTTGAAGCCATTAGAGTAATTTGATTACTCTCTTCAAAATTCCCATTTTCATCTTTTAGATAAATATAGGCATCTTTTTTATTCTGTATATCATAAGATTTCTCTATTTGTGCTATATCTTTTAGATATATTGGAGTTTGAAAGTTGTAAGAGATTATTAGATTTTCCAAATCTTTTACATTTTCTATAGCTTTTTTTATCTCTAAAACTACCAAAGAGTTATTGTTTGTATTTGTGCTAATATTTGGAATATTAAAGTTTAAACTCTCAATTTGTTTCATAACTTGTGCAATGGCAAGATTATAAGAGTTGATTTTGTTTATATCAAGAAGAATATTAAACTGCTCCTTTTTTTCTCCTTTTAAATCTACCAAGGCTACATTTTTTATTTTATTTATCTCTTTTGAAATAAGGCTTACTTGAGTAAAAAGCTCACTTTTTGAAATTAAATCAATTCCATCTTTTTTTGCACTATAAAATGCTACAGTTGCTATTGGAATACCTGTGTCTATATCCATAGTTTTTATTATTGGTTGCATTGCATTTTTGGGCATTAAATCCATATTTCTCATAACTTGGTCATATAGTTTTAAGTTTGATTCCTCTTTATCTTCCCCAATAAAAAATTGTACTTGTACAACACCATAGCTATCATAAGCAAAAGAAAAAATATGTTCAACACCTTTTATCTCTCTTATTTTTTTCTCCAATGGTTCAATTATAACTTTTTGAATTTCACTAGCTTTTGCATCTGGTAAAGCAACTATTACAACTGCACCACTAACTTTTATTTGAGGATTTTCCTCTTTTGGCATAAAAGAGAGTGCAAAATATCCTAAAATTAAAATAAAAATACCCAAAATTCCTGTTAATGGATGATTTATAAATATTTTTGCAATTTTTCCTGCACTGTTTAAATTTTGGCTCATTTTTCATCCAAATCTATAGTTATTTTTGAATACATTGCTGGATAGATTTGAAAATCTTTTTTATCAAATGAGATTTTTATTGAAAATGAGTGAGCATTTGCAATATAGTTTGGATAAATTGCTATGATTTTCCCCTTTGTTTCAAACTCTTGAGACGGAATTTTTATATCTACAGTTTGTCCTATTTTTATGTACTTTAAACTAGATTCTGCAATATTTGATTTTATTATTAAATCATCCAAATCTGTTAGGATTAAATGTGGCATTGCAGGCATAGCCATCTCTCCCTCTTTTATAGATTTTTTTACTACAAGAGCGTTATTTGGGGCTTTTACTTTTAGATAGTTAAAGTTTGCATTTAATTCACTCAATTTTGCTTTTGCTGTAATTAAATTTAATTCAAGTTGTTCATAATCAAATTTTGAAACTAAATCTTGGTCTAGTAGATCTTTGTATCTTTTTAAATTTAACTCAAGATTTTTTACTTGATTTTTTAAAATATCACTATTGTACAAAATATCTGTTGAGTCAATTTCGTATAAAATTTCACCCTTTTTTACACTATCACCTTCATTTACATATATTTTTGTAATATATCCCATCATTTTACTTGAGATTATCTTCTCATTTTGTGATTCAACAATACCGTCCAACTCTAAACTATTTGCAAAAATAGTTGAAAAAGTTAAAAATATTAAAATTAAAAATCTCATTTATAATCCTTTTGTAGGTTTTGTCCTAAAACTAAATTTAATCTAGCAAGTGCTAAAGAGTTCTCATATTTAGCATTTAGAAGCATAGTTTGGCTCTGTCTATAATTTGTCTCTTGAGATAAAAGTGTTGTCATAGAGATTAATCTATTTTTATATTGAAGTTTTGCTTGATTTAAAACACTACTTGCTAATTCACTTGCAAGAATTTTCTCTTTTAAAATCTCTTGTTTTGCTTTGTAGTCTAAAATAGCTTTTTGTACTTCAAGTTTTATTCCATCTTGAAGTTTTTCAAAATCTAATTTTGCTTTTAGGTATTCAAGACGACTTTTTTCAAGATTTGCACTTCTAGTTCCATCAAAAAGAGTTAAACTAATACCTAAAAGTGCCATGTAGTAGTCTTTGTCTTTTGAAGTAGAAAATTTATCATCATTGTATCCATACTCTAAATGAGTAAAAACAGATGGGTAATATGAACCTTGGTTTGCTTTTATATTTTTATTATTTGCTTCAATAGATATATTTTGTAAAGTTATCTCATCTCTGTTTTTTAAAGCAATTTTATACAAATCTTCAAACTCTTTTATTTCTAAATATGTGTTTTGTAGATTTTCTACATCGCTAATATTCTCATTTGAAGTTAAAAACTTAAGGTAAGCAAGTGAGAGTTTAAAGTTGTTTTCGGCTTCAATTAAGTTTGAGTTTGTATTTAAAAAATATAGTTCAGCTTCGTTTACATCTATTTTTGTAACAAGTCCATTTTTATGAAACTCTTTTGCTCCATTTTTAATAAACCCTATAGTATCTTTTGCTTTTTGCATAGTTTTTACAAAATCTTTTGCTAAAACAGCACTATTGTAAGCTTTTAAAACTTCAAATTCTAGATTTTTTTTATCAAGATTATATAAAATTTCATTTGCTTTTTCTTGAAGTTTTAAAATACCTTTTTGATGATAAAGTGCAAATCCTGTAAACAGAGGTAAATCATATGAGATATAAGAGTTGATGCTTGTATATGAATCTGGATAGTTTAAATCTTTAGGTTTTACATCTAAAACGTTTGGATTTGAAGGGTTAAATTCTCCTGCTCCAAAATCTTTAAATGTTGCCTCTCTATTAGATAGTTTTCCCATAAAAACATATCCAGAATGATTTGTACGGCTAATATCACTATTTAATGATACTTTTCCAAAGTTTAAACCATCAATAAAATCACTATTTGTTTTTGCAATATCTATATTGATTTTTTGCTTTTGTAAATCTTTACTATTTTCTATAGTTTGGTTTAAAGCCTCCTCAAAACTTATAGTTTGCGCAAAAGCTAGTTTTGAGATTATTAAAAATAGAGATAATTTTTTCATATAAATCCTAAGCAAAATTTAGTGAAAAAATTATATCCAAAAAAATAGATAATTCAAAGTATAATTATAAATAAAAATTATAAAAAATATCTATAGATATATAAAAATTATTTATATATCTTGGTACTCTTCTTTTATTTTTAATATATCATCTAAATTATCAAAGAATATATCTACAAGTTTAGGGTCAAAGTGTTTTCCTCTTTGCTCTTTAATAAACTCTAAAACTTTTTCCATCTCCCAAGCTTTTTTGTAGCATCTATCGCTTCCAATAGCATCAAAAACATCTGCTAAAGCTGTTATTCTTCCAAAAATAGGTATATCTTCACCTTTTAAACTATTTGGATATCCTGTCCCATCATATTTTTCATGATGAGTTAAAGCTATTTGAGAAGCAACTTTAAAAAGAGGTCTATTTGATATTTCAAGCATATCATGACCTTTTTGTGCATGAGTTTTAATAACTTCAAACTCTTCATTAGTTAATTTTCCTGGTTTGTTTAAAATAGCATCAGCAATTGCAATTTTACCAATATCATGCATAGGACTTGCAAGCTCTAACATATCAATATCATCTTCACATAAACCATAAGCAGCTGCTAAAACTCTTGAGTATTTTGCAACTCTTTTAATGTGTTCTCCAGTTTCTTTGGATCTAAACTCAGCAATAGAGCCCATAGTAAAGATAACCTCTTTTTGGAGTTCTTCTATCTCTTTATTTGCAGTAATATCTTCTCTAACAGCAAAGTAGCCTATATGATTCCCCAGTTCATCATATTCAGGTTCAAAATCAGCAACTACCCAATAGTATGAACCATCTTTTCTTAAGTTTTTTATCTCAATAGTTATCTTTCTTTCAGCTTTTAAACTATCCCAAATCTTTTTAAATGTAGATTTTGGCATATCTGGATGCCTTACAATACTGTGTGGTTGCCCCAAAAGTTCCTCTTTTGTATATCCACTAATTTTACAAAAAGCACTACTTGCATGAGTTATTATTCCTCTTAAATCAGTTCTTGAGAATATTACATTTTTATCATAAATATCAAGTAGTCTTTCAAGCTTTTTTTGTTGTTCTTGAATCATTTTTGTCTTAATTTTTACATCATTATCAAGCTCTTTTGCATACATAGTTTTTAGAAGATATAAAAATACTATAAGATATAAAATTGAGAATATTATAACAATATATAAATATTGATTTTTAAAATTTATTAAAGATGAATAATCTAATCTATTTTTTTCAAAAAATAGTAAAAATAGACCCATATCTTGACCATTTGTATCTTTTATTTGTAAATTTGTAACAATGTATTTATCGAATAAAAGATAGTTTTCAATATTTAAAAATTTATCAACACCTATTCTTTCAATATATTTTAAAATAGATTGGTTTGCATCTATATTTGCTATATAATTATCACGTATGAATATTTTACTAAATGGGTCAATTAGTTTTTTACTTTTTTCACGACTTAAAATAAAAATGGGCTCTATTTTTTCAAATTTTAAGTTTTTTGATATAGAGTTAAATTTTGAAATAAACTCTACAAAACCTAAAAATTGACCATTTGTATCATAAATTGGATTTATAGCTTTTAAAGTTAAGTCAAATAATCCTGAGCTTATATTTGTAATTGGTTTTGGATTTTTTATAAGTTCATCTAAATCTGTTCTAACATTTGATAAGTCATCACCTGACATATTTTTCCAAGATCTATAAAAACTTTTACCCTCTTTATCAACAATTTGTAGCCAAAGATTTTTGTAATCACTGTTATCATGTAAAAATAATAGAGTATTATTATAATTTAGTAAGCTTTTATTTTTTGTTTTTAAAGCATTTATAAGATTCTCATCTTGACTTAAGATAAATGCCATATTAAGCGTATTATCCTGTTTTCTTTTTATTTCATCTGTAAAAAGTTTTCTCATTTGAATACTTTTTTCTAAAAATATCTCTTTTGTTATCTCCTCTTTTTTTGAAGAGTAGTAAAAATAGTATGATATAGATAGAAGTACTAAAAAACCTATAACAAAATATAAAATTTTTTTCATATATAAAACCTGATTATAAATTATTTATTTAAAGGATTGTGCTAGATTTCCAATTATAAGTAACCAACCGTCAACTATAATAAAGAAGATAATTTTTATGGGCAGAGATATCATAACAGGTGGCAACATCATCATACCCAAACTCATCAAAATTGAAGCAACTATAATATCTATAATTAAAAATGGTAAGAATATCAAAAATCCTATCTCAAATGCAGTTCTTAGTTCACTTACAATAAATGCAGGCATAAGTAAAATAAGTGAAACATCTTCTATATTTTTTGGATTAGGTTCTTTTTTTATTCTATAAAATAGTGCTAAATCTGATTCTCTAGTATTTTTTATCATAAAATCTTTAAAAGGAGCCACACCTTTTGTAAAAGCTTCTTGATATGATATTTTTTCATCCATATAAGGCACAATACTCTCATCCCAAGCTTTTTTCCCATAAGGTTCCATAATAAAAATTGTCATAATAAGTGCAAGAGAAATTATTATTTGTGTAGGTGGAGATTGTTGTAAACCCAAAGCTTGTCTTAAAAGTGCTAAAACAATTATAATTCTTGTAAAAGATGTAACCATAAGTAATAAGGACGGTGCAAGAACCATAAGAGCTAGAATAACAGCTATATTTATAGTTTTTACAAATTGTATTGGTTGATCTACCGCTGCAACTGAAAGATTTATCATTGGTAATGGATCTTGTGCAGCAAATAAAAATAGTGATGAAAAAACTAGTGAAAAAATTATCTTCAAATATAAATCCTAAATTAAATGGATAATATTCTATCTAACATATGATTAAATATTACTCTAATTCTGTTATATATCCCAATTCATATAATTTATCAAAAATTTTACTAGCAATTCCACCTGTTGCACTTCCACCACCACCACCGTGTTCTTGTATTATTGTTACTACATATTTTGGATTTTTATATGGTCCATAAGATGTAATCCAAGCATGAGATCTTTGAAAATACTCCATTTCGCTCTCTTTCATTCTCACTTTTTCACTTTGTGGAATAGATACAACTTGAGCAGTTCCTGTTTTTGCTGCTATTTTTACTTTTGAGTTTATATATCTTTTTGCAGTTCCTGATGGAGAGTTTGCAACATCAAACATTCCTTCTTGCATAAGTTTTATATGCTCTTTTTTAAAATCTAACTCTTTTGGTTCTTCATAAGCATCTTTTGTTAAGTGTGGTTTTGGAAGTTTTCCACTTGCAAAAAATGCTGTAAATCTTGCTATTTGTAAAGGAGTTGTTAGCATATTTCCTTGACCAATAGAGCTAATAACAGTTTCACCAATATACCAAGGTTTTTTTAATTTTTGTTCTTTCCACTCTTTATTAGGATTAATACCTATAAATTCATTGTGTAAATCTATACCAGTTTTTTCTCCAATTCCTAATTTTGCCAAAGTTGCAGACATCTTTCCAATTCCTATTTTTAAACTACCTTTATAATAAAAATCATCACAACTTTGTTCAATTGAACTTCTAAATCCAATATGTCCATGACCTGTTGTTTTCCAACACCTAAAATTTCTATTTCCAATTGGTAAAGAACCACTACATTGAACTGTAAATTTATCACTTATTCCATTTTCTAAAAATGATAGTGCAACTCCCATTTTTATAACAGAACCAGGAGGATATAATCCATTTATAATCTTATTTGTAAAAGGATGATTAAAATCATTTCTCATAATATTCCACTCTTCTTGAGTAATTCCTCTTGCAAAAAGATTACTATCATACTCAGGAAATGAACCTGCTGCTAATATTTCACCATTATTTGCATCCATAACTATAACAGAACCAGCTCTATCTACAAACAGTTCTTGAATATATTTTTGAAGATTAACATCAATTGTAATTCTTACATTATTGTCATTTGAAGGATCTTTTTGTTCTATTACTTCAATCTCTTTATTTAAAGCATTTACTTTTGTATCTTTAAATCCTAGTGTTCCTTGAAGTTTCTCATTATAGTATCTCTCAATTCCACTTTTACCCACAACACCACTATATTTTGCTATTTCATTGTTTGCAATATCAAGTTTTGAAGCTCTACTTACATAACCTATAATATGTGCAGCTAGCTCTTTATGCGGATAGTGTCGTTTTGAAGATGATTCAATTCTAATATCCTCTTGAGTTGCTAAAAATGTATATCTTGAAAAAATCTCTTCATAAGGAACATAATCAATAACTTTTATAAATTCATGATTGTAAGGAGAATCTTCTCTTAAATAATCTTTTATTAATTTATTTTTATCATATTGTGGAAATTGTTCTACTACAATATCTATAAGTTTTTCTAGTTTTTCTCTATATTTAGGAGCTCTTAAATGAGGTTTTATAAGAATAGAAAATCCTATTTGATTTAGAGCCAAAGGCTCTCCATTTCTATCTTCTATTACACCTCTTGTAGGTGCTAAATATGTCTTTTTTATATAATTGTTTTTTGATAACTCTTCATAGTAAGTGTTTGATTTGATAGATAAAAAATATACTCTTGAAAGTAGTGTAATAGCAATAATTCCAATAAAAATATATATAAGAGTTAATCTAAAATTCATAAAAATATCCCAACTAAGATTAAATCTATAATAAGATTTATTATTAAAATATAACTAAAAAATGAGTCAAAATTAAAGAAGATATACCAAATAATACCTAAACCTATGTAAAAAAAGATTACATATAAAAATGTATTTATCTGATTTTGTTCATATCTTGGAATTATAAAAAGATATACAAAATATGATAGCAATGATAAGGAAAATGGCTTAAGTCCCATATTTAACTCAATAAGTAAAAAAGCAATTATAACAAACGCAAAAGAGTAGTAATATTTTTGCTTCAAAGTTCTATAAAATGCAGTTGAAATAACTCCTGCAAATAAAATAACTAAAAAATGAGTAGAAGCTAAAAAATTTATACTCACTGCAAAAATTAGTAAAAATATTAAAAAAACTGGATTGTCTATGCTATTTTTTACCATAACATTACCTAAATATTAAAGAGATCTTTTGGATCTATATGAGAGCTATCTTTTGTAACTTGAAAAGTTAAGTTCTCATTTACTCTTCCTACAACTGAGCCTTTTTGAACCCATTTTCCTACAACTAAAGTTGGTGCAATATCATCTAAGTGAGAGTAAACAGTATGAATTCCACCTTCATGTTGAATAATTACAACATTTTCTAGCATTCCAGCATTCTTTTTTGCATATACAACTTTTCCATTTAGAACAGCTACTACTTTTGAACCTTTTTCATTTGATTGTAAAACAACAGATTCATTAAATAATTTTATTTTATAAACAGGGTCATAATATGTTCCAAAATTTTTAACAATTTTAAATGATTTTAAAGGAGCTATAGTTTTTGCACCTTTGTATTTTACTATTTGAACACCATCTGTTGAAGAACCAATTTTTTTAACATCAAGATCTAAATCTTTTGCATATTTTTGATTTCGTACATTTGTTGTTTGTACTTGTTGATTATCTTCTTTCTCTTCTTGTGCTTTTTTTAACTCTTGTTGTTTAACAATTTTTAAGTCAGATAATATTTTACTCAAAGACTCTTGTTGTTCAATAACTTTTTTAAGTTCAGCTTGATAAAGTTTATGCTCTTTTTCTAAGTTCTCTAAAGATTTTGTATGCTTTATTTGTAGAGCTTTATAGTTCTCTTTAGTTTTTAATCTATCTTTGATATAGCTATTTAGTTTATTTATCTCTTGTTGATTTGCTTTTGTATTTTCTGTTAGTCTATTGTAATTTTCATTTAGTTTTAAAACTTTTTGTTTTGCATTTGTTGATAGAAGATTGAACATTTCATTGTCTATTAGCTCTTGCAAAGACTCTTTTGAAGCTAGTTGAAGTGCTAAAGATGTAGAAAATTGTTCTACGATTGTATTTATTATCTCCTCTTCACTACTATTCTTCTCTTTTATTAAATCACTAGATTTTGCTTGAAGGTCATTTAGTTTTGATTGAGAACTCTCCAGAAGTTTTTGATGTTGTTCTATATCTTCATTTATTTTTATAATATCTTCTTCAAGTTTTGATAAATTTGTGTTTGAAGCTTCTATTTTATCAGCTATCTCTTTTATTTTAACAGTTGTATTATCTTTACTTTTTTTACTACTATCTAGGATTTTCTGATTTTGTGCAATTTTTGTATCTATTGCTGATGCAAATATAAAAATTGGTATTAAAAATAGTGAAAAAATTAATCTAATCATTACTTATCTTATACTTAAATAATACACCAAATATTGTAAATACAGAGATACAAAAAGATAAAATAAAAATTTTTAAAATATCTCTTTCAATATTTATATTTACATTAACTATCTCTTGTAATTCAAATGGGAAAAGGACTTCAATATTGCTTGATACATATATCAAAAAAAGTGAAGATATTAAAAAAGCAAGAAAAGAGCTTATTAGAGCATATTTTAAAACAGAAGATGCACTATAAATAATAGAAGCTCCATGAAGTCTTAAAATAGAAATTCTCACACTATGTTCATGAAACCAAAGTTTTATCTGTTTTGCAATAATTATTATTGCAAAAATAGTAATAATAAAAAATAGTATAAATGAAACACTATTTAAAATAAGTAGCAACAGATATATTTGATTATGGTTTTTATAAAAAACCTCTACATTTTTTACATCTTTATTTGAAAGTAGGGTTTTTTTAATAACTTCTAATTCACTACTTGTTGGAAATATTTCAAGATATATTTGATAAAAGTATGGTAGTTTTTGTTTTAAAAGTTCAATAGAGTTATCAGATAAATTTGATTTAATATTTTCAATTATCTTTTCATTTGGCAATAGTTGAATATTTTCAACTTTAATTCCAGCTAGTTCATTTAATGACTCTTTTTTAATAGGATTTGTTGCAACCAAAACAATACTATAATCTCTTGATATTTTATTTTTGTAATTATCTACAATATTATCAATAAGTAAAAAAATACAAAATGTAATAAGCATTGCTAAAAGTGGTACAAAAAATGCAAATATAGCTTTAAGAGACTTCATAAATTATCCCATCTTCTATTGATAATTGTCTAAAATTAATTCCTAGATTTTTTGGAACTCTATGTGTTACAACAACTACTGTAATTCCTAGTTGTTCATTTGCTCCTTTTAATAAGTTCCAAACAACATCTGCATTAAAATCATCTAAATTTCCAGTTGGCTCATCTGCTATTATAATTTTTGGATTATGTGCTAAAGCACGTGCAACTGCAACTCTTTGTTGCTCTCCTCCACTTAATTGATTTGGATAAAAACCTTTTCTATGGCTTAATTTTACATGTTTTAAAAGATTATCAGCTTGAAGCTTTGAAACTTCATCTGAGTAGTTATTTATCTTAAGAGGCACCATAATGTTCTCTTCGATAGTATAATCATTTATCAGTTTATAATCTTGAAAAATAACACCAATATCTTTTCTAAGATGTCTTAGATTATTCCCTTTGATTTTAAAAACTTCTTGATTTGAGATTTTTAAACTACCATGCTTTATTGGAATATCACCATAAAAAGATTTCAAAAGTGTTGATTTTCCACTTCCTGAATTTCCTCCAATAAAGACAAACTCCTTCTCTTTTATAGAAAAATTTCCTCTTTTTATAATATATTTATTATTATCATAAGTAAGATATAAATCTTTTGCTGTAATCATTTAGACAAAATCTCTTTTAATTTTTTATCAGCTTCTATATTTGAGCTAGTTGGAAGAGGGTTTCCTTGATAATAAGATATTTTACCATCCATTACTAAAAGATATTTAGTCACAGGTCTATCAAAATTACCCATAGTAACTTTGATTAAACCAGAATTATCTTTATTTAATATCTTATAAAGCTCTTCAATGTGTACAAAATAATTTTTAATTATTATAGCTTTTGTAAAAACATTTTTTATAAAGTTATCAAAATGTATATCAAAATCAAATTCGAAGCTATAATTAATATTTAACTTTTCATCAATATTTTGTGAAGTTAAAACTACATCATATATGTTTTTACCCTGTTTTTTCCATCTATCTTCATATTTACTTACAACCTCTAAATCTCTATTTACATCGATTTTTATTGAGGCTTTGTTTAAGTTTGTAAGTAAATCTACACAAAAATCAAAATAGTTTCTACTATCAGTTCTAAGCTCCAAAGTTCCAGAAACTTTTAAAACCCTTAAAGCTTCATTTACAAACTCTTTTGAATAAATTCTTCTATGTGCTTTTTTATCCCAAGGAACTGGAAAATGAACAAATATTTTACCTACTTGATTTGACTCTATAAACTCCATAAAAAGCCTAGCATCGTAGTTTACAACTAAAACATTTGTAATATTTTGAAGTTCTAATTGTTTTAAAAGTTGCTCGATTGAAGGATAGTGAATTTCAAGACCAATAAATTGTATATTCGGATTTTGTTTTGCTTGATAAAGAAGATGTCTTCCACTTCCAAAACCAATCTCTATTTGAATCTCTTTATCGCTTTTAAAATCTTCTACAAAAAAATCAATATCTTTTAGATATTTATGTTCTTGCTCTTTTTTCTCTTTTAAGTTTGTAGTATTTTTAAATAAAATCTTTGATTTATTCTCTAAAACATAAGAGTTTAGAGCATCTTTTATGTAAGAAACTGGTGATACTCTTGTTGTTTTATCTGATTTTATAAGATAGTTTTCATCTTTCTCTTTTATTGCTAATAAAAACTCTAAATCTTTGTTTTTTGTAGCAATTTTATATTCAATTTTTCTATTACTATCTTTTGGGTGATAAGATTGGGCTGTAAATAAAAACTCAATATCTCCTTTTTTTAAAGGAGTTTCAAGTAGATTATTTCTTTCAAAAACTATGTGAGGCATATTTATATACTTGTTTCAGGTAGAGCCAATTTTGCCTCATCGCTTTTTGAAGAAAGTATACCAAACTCATCTACTGCTTGTACTGAGTAGTAATAATCAACACCTTTTAAAATATCATGGTCTTCAAATCTAAGAGAAGTTATATTTTTAAATTTTACTGTATCTGATAAAAACCAGTTCTTTTTTACTCTTTTATGAACATTATAAGATGTCGCTCTATTATCTCCTGCTTGCCAGTTTAAAATAGCTTTATTTCCTTGGATTTGAGCTAAAGTTAATATTGGTTTTGCTGGTGGTGCTAGAGATATACCTTTTATAGCTTCAATATCAGAGCTACTTTCAAGATTATCTTTATCAACTGCTATAACTTTGTAGTAGTACTCTTTTTTATCTGCATTTACTTCATCTGTATATTCTAAAGTATTTGAGTTTACAGCTGCTATATTACTGTAACCTAAAGATTTATAGCTACTTCTATATATTCTATACTGAACTACATCAGGACTTTGAGATGCACTCCAAGTTATATAGATTTTTTTTGGAATATTATTTGAAACTTTTATATTTGTAGCTGGTAGAGGAAGAGCTTTTGTTTTTGCCTCCAATACTTTCGTAGGAGCTGATTCAACATCTCCAAAAGAGAAAGCCTTTATTCTATATTTATATGTAGTATTATCATCTAATCCTGTATCAATAAATTCAGCACTTAGTCTATTTTCTATCTTAGAAGCAGATGCCCAAACCCACTCTTTAAGAAAAGTATTATATCTTTCAACTCTATAATAACCAACTCTAGGATCAGGATGTGGTTGCCATACAATTTTTACTTTTTTTGGAAGATTTGATACTGCTTGTGCAAAACCAACAGGCGCAATTCTTGGAAGAGTTTCTACTATATAAGCTTGAGTTGTAGGTGACTCTGTACCATCATTTAATCTAGCAGATATTTGATAAGCATACTTTGTTTTTGGTTCTAGACCTTTATCAACATAGTGTGTTATATATCTACTATCTGTTGCTTTTATTAATTTCAGAGTATTTTGACCTTTTGATAACTCTGTTCTATAAAAATTATAACCAACAACTCTATGGTCATCTATTCTTTGCCACTCAAAACCAATTGAATTCATATCTGGAATTGATTTAATCGAAGAGTAATCTATTGATTGAAAATTTTGATTAACCTTTGGTGAAGTTGTTGTAGTAAGGTTATCTAAAACATTTGCACAACCACTAATTATTAAAATTAAAAAAGCTAAAGAGGCTAGAAGTCTCAATTTTTTCATATATTCTCTCCTTGTCAAAATTGGTATCTATAAAATCTTGCATATCTTTGGGAAGTTTTGCAGTAAAACTCATCTTCTCTTTAGTTCTAGGGTGAGTAAATACTAAGCAAAATCCATGCAAAAAAAATCCGTTTATAATACTAAAATCGCCCTTAAATCCATATAAAATATCCCCTAAAATGTGCCTATTCAATCTATTTAGGTGAACTCTTATTTGATGTGTTCTTCCTGTTGAAAGTTTACAAGCTATTAGTTCATATTTTGAGTTATTACTAACTTCTAGCTTACAAAATGATGTTTTTGCATATCTTCCATCTTTTTGTATAGACATTTTAAGTCTATTATTTGGGTTTCTTCCTATTGGTTCTTCTACAACAATATTATCTTTTAAAGGTAAATCAATTAAAGCTAAATAGTATCTTCCAGCTTCTCTTTTTTCTAGCTGTTTAGATAGTTCAATATGAGCTTCATTATTTTTTGCAACTATTAAAATCCCACTAGTTCCTTTATCAAGTCTATGTACAATTCCATGTCTTTCATCACCACTTATAGTCGATAAACTTATATTTTGAAGCTTTAGCCAATCAACTAAAGTTGCATCTTTTACGCTAGGAGCATCATGAACGGTAAGACCACGAGGTTTATTTATAATTAAAATATCACTATCTTCATAGATTATCTCTATATTTATATCTTTTAATGACTCTTTTATAAATTCACTATTTTTTTTATCAAATGTTTTTGGTTCTGGAAAAAATACCTCTATTTCTTGATTTAATTTTAGTTTTAAACCATTTTTATCTGTTGTTTTACCATCTACTTTTACAAACTCTTTTTGAATTAGTTGTTCAATTTGATTTCTTGAAGCATCAATTTTTAAACTTAAAAATTTATCTAATCTAATTTCTACATCTACAATAAAATTTTTATACATATTATGCTACTCTTTCGCTATGCGTTTACTTGATAAAAGAATTATGTCACATTTTGATTATTTAATATTAATCTTTATAGCCCCTTTGATAATACTATCTTATGTATTAATAGCAGAGGCAAATGATGCATTGGCAAGTAAACAAGTATTTTATTATACTATATCCTTATTTATATTTATTTTAGTTTTTATGTTTCCTCTTAGAAAAAATCTAAGATTAGTTCCTTTTTTATATTGGATAGGAATTTTGCTTTTACTAGCAGTAGAATTTATAGGGGTAACAAAACTAGGTGCAAAAAGATGGATACATATTCCACTTCTTGATACAACTATTCAACCCTCTGAGATTATAAAGCCTATATATATATTGATGTTAGGATATTTAATACAAAGAAAACCACCACCTATTGGTGGATATGGATTAAAAGATTTTGGATACTTTTCGATTTATATTTTTATACCATTTTTTCTAATAGCCAAAGAGCCAGATTTGGGAACAGCTCTTGTGTTGCTTTTGGTTGGATATGGGATACTTTTTATAATTGGTGTAAATTGGAAAATATGGTTAGGAATTGTATTGTTTTTATCCATATTTTTACCATTTTCATATAATTATATTATGAAAGATTACCAAAAGAAGAGGGTCCATGATTTTATTGTTGCAGAAAAACCTAGTTATCATGTCCAGCAAAGTATTATAGCAATTGGATCAGGTGGGCTTACTGGAAAAGATAGTGATGAAGCAACTCAAACTCAACTTAAATTTTTACCAATTGCTACAAGTGATTTCATTTTTGCTTATTTAGTTGAAAGACATGGATTTTTAGGTGCTTTTGGTTTGATAGTTTTATATGTGATTATAATTTTGCATCTGTTTACAATAAACTATTTTTTCAAAACAGATTTTATAGTAAAAGCATTTTCCTCAGGCTTAGCTTTACTTATTTTTTTAAATATGAGTGTAAATATTTTGATGGTAATAGGTTTTGCACCAGTTGTTGGTATTCCTTTACCTCTATTTTCTTATGGTGGAAGTTCTTTTATAAATTTTATTGTAACTTTTGCGATTTTAGAAAATCTACTAGCATTTAGATATATGGATATGTATAATTATGAAAGAAAAATGTAAAGTTTTTTAATAGTTTCTATAAAAAACTTTAAATCTAAGTTTTGTTGGCTCAGTTGGTTTTGGATACTCTTTGTACGCAATTTGGATTAGTTCTAAAGAGTAGTCATCTAAAATAGTATAACCACTAGAACCTATTATTTTAAGTCCACTAATATCACCATTTGGATGAAACATAAACTCTATAGTATTTATTCCACCAATTCCAAGCTTTGCAGCTAGTTTTGGATAACCCATACGATTTAAAACTTTTTGAGTAATTACTTGAAAATTATTTAGATTTTTTTCTAAATATGCTTTTTGTACATTTGTAAAATTATCATACTCTTTTCCATATAATTTTTGAAGTTCATTTAAAACTTCTTGATTTATAGGAGTTTTTTGAGATAAGAATTTTTCTAAAGTATTATCTTGAAGATTACTACTCTCTTTTAAAATCTCTTTTTGGACTTTTTTAGCCTCTTTTATATCTAGTTGTTTTTTACTATTATTAGCTTTTAATTCACTACTTGCTTTTTGCTCTTTTTCAACTATTTTTGGAGTTTTTATATTTTGTTGTTTTTGTTCAACAATTTTTGGTTTATCTATTTTAGGCTCGACACTTTTTGCTGTTTGTTCTTGCAATACTTTTTCTTGTACTAATTTTACAAATTTTACTTCACTTTTTTCATTATCTTTTTTTGTCTCTTCTTTAGCAGACTCTTTAAAACTATAATTTAAAAAAAGTAAAATATGAATCAATAAGGAAACGACAAATGCAAGTACTATTTTTTTCATGCGCGAATTATAGTAAAAAAATTTAAAAATTGTATTTATTTTTAAATTTGATAAATATATAAATAACCTTTTGCTTATAAATATTATAGTAGAATAAAAACTTAATTATAATTTAGGAAAAAAATATGTTTAAAAAATCTATAAAAGCCTACAAAGAAGCTTGTGAAGTAATTCCAGGAGGTGTTGATTCTCCTGTTCGAGCATTTAAAAGCGTAGGTGGAACACCACCATTTATTAAAAAAGGTAAAGGTGCCTATTTATATGATATTGATGGTAACAAATATTTAGATTTTGTACAAAGTTGGGGACCACTTATTTTTGGACATTGTGATAAAGATATTGAAAAAGCAGTTATAAAAACTGCAAAGTTAGGTTTGAGTTTTGGAGCTCCAACGAATCTTGAAACAAAACTTGCTTCTGAGATTGTTGAAATGTATGAAAATATTGATAAAGTAAGATTTGTAAGCTCTGGAACAGAAGCTACTATGAGTGCAATAAGATTGGCACGAGGTGTTACAAATAAAAATGATATTATAAAATTTGAGGGTTGTTATCATGGACACTCTGATTCTTTACTAGTACAAGCAGGTTCAGGTATGGCAACTTTTGGAAGCCCAAGTAGTCCAGGAGTTCCAGAGGATTTAACAAAACATACACTACTTTGCGAATACAACAACATAGAACAACTCAAAATTTGTTTTGAAGAAAGTTCAGATATAGCTTGTATTATTATTGAGCCAATTGCTGGAAATATGGGATTAGTTCCTGCAACAAATGAATTTTTAGCTACTTGTAGAGAGCTTTGTGATAAACATGGAGCTTTACTGATTTTCGATGAAGTTATGAGTGGATTTAGAGCTAGTTTAAAAGGTGCAAGTGGAATTTTAGATGTACAAGCTGATATTCTTACTTTTGGAAAAGTTATTGGTGCTGGAATGCCAGTAGGTGCTTTTGCAGCTTCAAAAGAGATTATGGGACATTTATCACCTGAAGGTAAAATTTATCAAGCTGGAACTTTAAGTGGTAATCCAGTTGCTATGGCAGCTGGTTTAGTAAGTCTTAAAAAGTTAAAAAAAGCTCCAGAAATTTATGATATTTTAGGAAAAAAAGCAAAAAGATTAGTTGATGGACTTAAAAGAGTTGCTATTGAAAATGAAATACCTCTTCAAGTAAATACAAGAGGAAGTATGTTTGGATTTTTCTTTTGTGAAAAAGAGCCAAAAAACTTTAAAGAAGTAGGGCTTTGCAATTTTGAAAGATTCGCGACTTTTCACCGTGAGATGTTAAAAAGAGGTTTTTATTTTGCTTGTAGTCAATATGAAGCTGGATTTATTTGTACAAAAATTACAAATAAGATGATTGATGATTGTATAAAAGCAGCAGATGAAGTTATGAAAGGTTTAAAATAATGGAAAGTTTTAAAAATGTAGAGCTTATCAAAAAAGCAAATATCTATTTTGATGGAAATGTAACAAGTAGAACTTTTATAGATATAGATGGAAGTAAAAATCTTTAGGAATTATGATGATAGGAGAGTATCTTTTTGGTACTGCTGAAGCTGAAATTATGGAGATTATAGATGGTCATGTTGAAGTAAGATTAAAAGGTGAAAGTGAGTGGAAAAGTTATAAAAGTGGTAGTTCTTTTGAAGTTCCAGCAAACTCAAGTTTTGATATAAAAGTATTAACAATAAGTGATTATTGTTGTAGTTACATAAAATAGATTGGAAATAAATGGAAGATATAAAAGAGAAAGAGCAAAAACCAAAACATAGAGATAAGATAGAAGCACTTGATAGTTTATCTGTTGGTATTTCTATGGTTGCTGCTATTGCAATTGGAGTTGGAATAGGTTTAGCCCTAAAACACTTTACAGGATATACATGGACACTTTGGCTTGGTATTTTTTGGGGTATTGCAGCAGCTGGTTTAAATGTTTATAAAGCTTATAAAAGAGCTCAAAAAGTGTATGAGGGTATGGAAAATGATCCAAGATATTCATATAGAGCAAAACATGGTGATAAATCATTTGACGATGATGAAGATAAATAGTGAAATTTTAAACTTTGCAAAGGTTTTTTTATTTTTAAATCTTTGTCTTAGTTTATATGCAATATTTTTTGAAAATGCAATTTGGCTTTTAAATCTTCAAATAGCATTTTTTGCTTCGCTTCTTGTGACTCTTGCTTCATTTTTATCTTATAAAAAAAATATTCAAAATAGATTAGAAAATCTTGATAAAAATCATATTTCAAGTAGTGAAGAGAGAGATAAAATTGATGAAATAGATGACCCTTTTGATTTGTACAGTGAGTATAAAGAGGTTCCTGAAAGTGAACTAACACCAGAAAAAATAAAAGAGATTATAGATGAAGAAAAAAGTAGGGTAAAGCAAAATTCACTAAAAAATACACTGTTTAGTGCAACAGGTTTTTTATCTATTTATAGGATTTTTGGTTATGGATTTTTAATTTTTGCATTTTTTGCATTAAATAATAATAAAATTCTTATTCCTCTTGCTTTTATAATTGGTCTTAGTATTGTACCAATTGGAGTTTTATTTACGAAGTTAATAAAAAAATAAAATATAGTTTTATTAACCTTTGTAAATAAATATTTTATAAAGTATTTAAGCTAAAATTTTATCAAAAATATCTACTATACTTTCATCTATTTTCTTATTATTTGCCATATCTTGCATTATCTCTATAGCTTTTTGGTGAGAAAAAGCCTCTCTGTAAGCTTTTTGTTCTCTTAGCGCACTATAAATAATTAAACAAACAATCAACCTATCTTTAAAGCTCAAATCTTTTGAAGATAGATTAAAAATTCCACTTCCGTCTAATCTTTCTTGAGCTTTAAAGCTAAGAGAAGAAATATCAGAAAAACCCATAATAGAGTTTATAACTTTTTTTGTATAGTATGGATATGATTTTATTATCTCCTTTTCTTCCAAAGTTAAAGGCTCTTTTTTATCTAAAATATCTTTTGAAATGTATAGTTTTCCAATATTTTGTAAAGATGTTGCTATTAGAAAAATTTGTTTGTCTTTGTGTTCAAACTCAAAAAAATCTGTTACTTTTAAAGCGCTATCCAAGATATTTGATTTTGGATTTTGGAGTTTGTGAAATACTTTTGTCATCTTGAATATATCTTCAAAATCAAGAGCTTTTGTAAAATCTTCTAAATTTGAGTATATAAATATAACAATTTCACTCTCATTTTCTAAATCGAGCCAAAAAGTAAGATTTTTTGATATTTCAAAAAAGTTTTCTATCAACTCTTTACTAAAATTTTTTTGATTGTTTTTGACAAACTCAAGAGCATCGACTCTTTGATTTATACTATTTTTTGAAAAATCAAAATTTTCACATATTAAAGTTGAAAAATTTATAATCTCTTGAAAAGTTTTATCTTCTAAATGTGAACTATCTAAAAAATCAAACTCTTTTAAACTATTTTTTTCTAAACAAAAAATCAAAGCACAAGAGCATAAATCAGCTAATTTTTTATTATCAAATCCAAATTTAATACCTAAATTTAAAGCTATATATGCCACTTTTTTACTATTTAAAACTTCACTAAAAGCTAGTAAAAAATTGTTTAAGTTAAATACCATTTGTCGTTTTTTGTCCATAGAAAACCCTTATTTACATATTTAAAAGTGATATTATAATATAATTTTCACTTATAAATCTAAAGGAGAGTTTATTTATGTTTAAAAAGATTGTTTTTTTTACACTTTTTTGTTCTTTTGGTTTTGCATCAAATTTTGATTATAAGTTAAAACCACAAAAAGTAAGTGAAAATATTTGGTGTTTTTTTGGAAAAACTGAAGTTCCATCAAAAGAGAATGGCGGATTTATGGCAAATTCTTGTTATATAAAAGCAAAAGATAGTTATATTTTAATAGATACAGGTGCAAACTACAACTTTGCAAAACAAGCTTATGAAGCTATGCAAAAAATTGAAGATTTAAAAGTTAGTACAATTATTATAACTCATGAACATGATGATCACTGGATGGGAAATAGTTTTTATAAAGATAGATTTAATAGCACAATTTATGCTCCAAAATCTATAAATGAAAACTATAATGAAAACTCTAAGCCTCGAATTTTTGAGATATTAGATAAAAATGAGATGGAAAATACAAAAGTTATAAAAGCTGATGTTGTTGTAAGTGATGAAAAAGTTATAAATATATCAGATAAAACTATAAAGATAATCCCTACAAAACTAACAGCTCATACAAAAGATGATTTAATTGTATATCTTCCTGATGAAAAAGTTATTTTTACAGGTGATATTATTATGAATCAAAGAGTTACATCAAATAGAGATGGTTCTGTAATAGGAACTTTAAAGGCTATTGATTTAATAAATTCTTATGATTGGAATACTTTAATAGCAGGACATGGAACAATTACTGATAAAAAAGCTACAGATTTTACAACAAAATATTTCACACTTTTAAAAACAAGAGTTTTAGAAGCTATTGAAGCTGGAATTACAGCAGATGAGATTTCAAAAGTTGTCACTATGGATGATTTTAAAGATGTTGCTATGTTTGATGAGTTAAACAGTAGAAATGTTTTTGATGCTTTTAGAGAGTTAGAATTTTATGATGAAGAGTAGAAAATCTACTCTTCAATAAGTTCAATAATAGAATCTTTCGATTGTGTTGTCATATCTAAATCTATATGAACACCATCTTTTACTTCTACTAATTTTACATCTAAACCTTTTTGTTTTGCAAGATTATAAAAATCTATAGTTGTTTGTGGAGTTGAAATCTCATCAGCTGTTCCATAAATAAGTACAATTTTTGCTTTTTTAGATATTTTATCAACTACATCAACTGCAGATATTAGTTTTTTATCATTACTTTTTTTATGAATATCATAAACTCCACCAGCACAAACTAAATTATCAACTAAATCTGGCTTTACTCCAAGAAGAGTAGCACTCATCATACAACCAGCACTATGAGCTATTAAAGTTATTTTTTTAGCACTATATTTAGCTTTTAAAGATTCAACTAAATTTTCTAAAAACTCAATGTACTCTTTTGTTGCTGCTAAGTTTTTAACCTCTTTATTTGAAAGTGGAAGAAGTTTATTTGACGAACTTTTTGAGTAACCTGGAAGTGCAACAGCAATAGTTGAAACATCACTCATCATAGTTAAATCTTCAGCAAATGGTGAATATCTAGCAAGAGTATCACTTCCTTCATCCCAAGTTCCATGAATAATAATATTTAAAGAGTCACCTTCACCATTAAATTTTTTATATGCAATACACTCATTTTGTACATATATAAAACCATCACCTTTTTTAATACAATCATCTTTTGTATTTGCAAAAAGATAATTCACAAATACCAATGAAGCCAAAATTACTAATTTTTTCATATTTTTATTCTCCTTTAAAAATAGTTTTAATACGCTGTAATACCAATATATCCATCAACTTGTCGTTCTATTACTTCAACAATTCCAGCTTGAGTAAATGAAATATCATCTATAAAATCACTCTCTTTCCATTTCATAGTTTCCATAGTATTTTTGCAAGCAACAAATTCAACATCGTACTCCATCAAAGATTTTATTCTTTTTAATGTCTCTTTATCATAATCTTTTTTTAGAGCTCTAAGACCTTTTCCATAAGCAACAACTACAATTTTTAGACTTTCAGCTGGATACTCTTTTAAAATATTGTACATAGAACCAATAGTATGATTTACAGTATCTAAATCATTTACATATAGTGAATATACAACTTTTCTTGGTGATTCAAAACTAGGTTTTGGATCGCTAAATTTTGTCTGTGCCAAGGCAAAACCAAATAGACAAAGAATTAAAAAGAGTTTTTTAAACATTATACTTCCTTTATTTTCATATTTTTTAAAATCTTTCCAGATTCTATAATCTTACAATAAACTCCCCTATGACCTTTTAAAATTTTTGGTAAATCTTTATTAAAAACACTTAAATGATTGCAAACTGTACATATTTGAGTTATTTGAATTATAGCTTCATCTATTTTGAAATATTTTCCAACTTCAAAATCATGAGGATCAAAATCTAATAAAATATTCTCACCCAAACTTCCTAACTCTAAATCTATATTAAATGATTTTGCTAATTCATATGATTTTAAACCAACAATCATAACAGTTTGGTCAAGATTCTTTTCTGCAAATTTATCAAACTCTATTCCATAATCTTTTATTAAGTTTAAGCTTTCAACTTTTGGTCTAGGAAGTCCACTTGACTCTTTTGTTGCACTAAAAACTTCTAAAACTTCACCTAAAATTTTCATTTGTTCTCTTTTAAAATATCTATAAAATCATTTTTCTTCCAAGCACCAGGATATTGAGTTAATAACTTTTTATTGTTGTTTACAAAAAAGAAACTAGGAGTTACCCTTTTATACTCTTTTTGTAAATCAAAAGGAAGTGAACTTTTATCCATATCAATTTCTATGAAAATATAGTTTTTATCTAATAATTTTTTTATTTCATTATCCGTAAAAACCTCTTTATCCATTTTTTTACAAAAATAACAACTACTAGAAGTTGCATAAACTATAATCTTTTTATTTTCATTTTTTGCTTTTGTTAGGATATTTTGTTCTTCTTCTTTAGAATATTTTGGTTTTTTATATACATCTTCTTCTTTAATATTATTTTTAAACTCCATAAAATAAGTTGTTAAATTTAGATAATCATCTTCACTTAACACACCTTTCATACTACTTTTATTTTCATAGTGTCCTAAAGCGCTATCATCACAAATTGAGTTAAATCTATCTGGATTTTCTAAATAAGATTTTAAATAACCATTTATTTCAATCTCTTGAAACTCTTTATCATTTTCATCACCAATTTTTTTTGAACTATCAAACATTGCCCAAACTATTATGTTTGCGCTTGGGGCTTTCAAATTTAAAAGAGTATTGTTTTTTTCAAGAAAATTCTCTTTTAATAAATTCATAGGTATATACTCTTTATGACAAGATGAACATTTGGCATCAAAGACTTTTTTACCATCTTCAAAATTTGCGAATAAAGCTATTGTAAAAAAAAACAGAATAGATACTATTTTCATAAATTCTCCAAAATTTTTCTAAATAAAACTATAAAAATTATAGCTCTATTTAAAAAAAACATAAAGAAAAAATCTTTATGTTTTCTAGGGTTATATAATTCCTGGATTACCTTTAACTCCTACAATATCAGGAGTGTCAATTTTTATTTTACTAATATGTTTCATATTTTTTAAATATGTCTCAACAGTTTCCCAAATTGGTTCACCTTCACTTTGAGCTCCAACAGTTGACCAACCAGCAACTTTATATGATTTATTAGCATCAAGTTTTTCACCTGTTTTACTTAAAACAATATTTGTGATTCTCTCTCCAATTTTTGCTTTTGGATCTATTTTATAAGATATTCCACCTGTTCTAACCATATCTCCACCTTGTTGTAAAAATGGGTCTTCATTAAACAAGTTATCAGCAACATCTTCTAAAATTAGTTTTATTTCACTTCCTTTTATATCTCTTGCATAAGTTTCAGGATATGTCATAGCAGTTTGTGTCATTAAATCATCAAAAGTTATTGTTTGATTTGGCATCACTGAAGTTCCCCATCTAAATCCTGGACTTAGAGAGATTTGAGCACCTTTTACATCGATTAATGCATCACATATAATTTGATCCCAAGAACCATTGAAGTTTCCTCTTCTAAATAGAGTCTCTTCGGTTGTAGCTATTGGTCTTGTAAGCTCTTTTAAATATGGAAGTCTTACATCTTCAATATATTTTTTCATCTCTTTATTCTCAGGAATTAAATCTGAGAATATTGGAAGAAGTGTAAATTTGAAATCTTTAATTTTTCCATTTTGAATATCTAAATCTAAAACATTTAAGAATTTACCGTTGCTTCCAGCATTACAAACATAAGTTGTTCCTGATGAGTTTTTAACTGGATATGCTTCTGGAACACCATCGTGTGTATGACCACCTAGGATAAAATCAATTCCTGTACAAACTTCAGCCATTTTCTTATCTGTATCAAAACCATTGTGAGATAGAACTATAATAGCATCTGGTTTCTCTTCATCTTTTATTTTATCAACTAACTCTTGCATATTGTTTTCATTTATTCCAAATGTCCAATCAGGGATAAATCTTTGAGGATTTGCAATTGTTGTATAAGGGAAAGCTTGTCCAATAATAGCAACTCTTGCTTTTCCTAAAGTTTTAATAGTATATGGTTTAAATGCATGACCACTATCTTCATCAAAAGCTTCAACTCCATTCATCATAGAGTCCTCTTTTACAAAGATATTTTGAGCTAAAAATTCTGCGTTTAAAGCTTTAATATTTTCAAGAATCTCTTCAGCTTTATATGTAAATTCCCAATGCCCAACACAAATATCAGCTCCAAGAAGATTTAAAGCACCAACCATATCTTTACCTCTTGTCCATAAAGCTGTTGCACTTCCTTGCCATGTATCTCCACCATCTAAAAATAGAGTTTTATCTTTTCCAAAACTATCTCTTAAAAAATCAACTACTGTTTTTATTTGTGCAAAACCACCTGTTTTACCCATAACTTTTGCATGTTCTTCAAAATTTACACAAGAAAAGGCATACTCTAATCTTTTATTTCCTTTTATTCCATAATAATCTAAAAATTTTTCACCAACAATATGTGGCGGCTTTCCTAAATTTCCATAAAATCCTAAATTCACACTAGGTTCTCTAAAATAGACAGGTAAAAGCTGTGCATGGCTATCTGTCATATGTATAAATCTTGCATTACCAAATGGTTTTAATTTATAATAATCTTCTATTTTTTTTGTAGTTTCTACCATTCTTGTGTGAGAGTTTGCAAATACAGGGGCAGCTCCTAAAATTGCCATCATATAAACAAACTCTCTTCGACTAAATTTACTCATTTTTATTCCTTTTATTGTATAAATAAAAAAAGTCAAGATAAAATCTTGACTTTTAAAAAATATCTTTAAATACTTTTAGTATTTATAACCATCACTAGGACTAGCTAATTTCCAAGTTTTTTTTGCTTGAGCTTCTTGTGTTAAAGCGCTAATAGCAAAGCTACAAGCTCTCCAAGTTGAAAATTCAATTGAAACTTTTTCACCTGTTGGTTTAGCTTTTTCATCTACTAGTTCAATCTCTTTTGCACCACTTTTGATAGCTTCTTTAGAAGCATCAATATATTGGCTATTTTTCATACCAAATCTCATAAATTCAACACCATGTTCAATAGCTATTTTATTGTATTTTTCAGCTGTTTGAATTACTTTATCAAGTCCATTTATTTTTACATCACACTCTTTTTTAACATCAAGTTTTGAGTAATCTTCAGATGCACTTAAATTTAGTCCAAAAGATAAAAGAGCTACTGATATCGAAATTTTTAAAATATTTTTCATTTTCATATCCTTTATTTTCTTACATCTGGACCATCAACTGGCATGTCATTTGACATGTAAGCCAAAAAGTACAATAGCTCAATCATAGTCTGGCTCTCATCTTTTGGTGGAACTTGACCTTGATCTACAACACAACCAGAAAGTCTTCTTTCAACTGTTCCTATATCTGTCCATTTTAGTCTTAGAACTGGAAAGTGAGTAACTTGACCTAAAAGCGGTGATAAAACCTCATTTCTAACTCTTTGACCAGAACCTTGAATATGACAAGTAGCACAAGATAGTTTTAAATATCCTCTTTGAGAATAGTAATACTCTTTTCCTCTTTCATAAGCCTCTTTTTCAGCTTTACTATTGATTTTTATATCAAACTTTTTACCAGCTTCTTTACTTTCATTTACCCAATAAGCCTGAAATTCAGCCATAGGACCCTTTTTTGTTCCCCACTCTTTTTCACCATTTGCTCTTAAACAATCATTAACAGCTTTTGTTAAAGAGATTAACTCTTTTTTATTTTTATCATAGTAAGGGTATGTTCCAGCATTTGTTAAATCAGGGAAACAAGTTTGCAATGAGCTACCATTTGCAAATTTTTTAGTATATAACTCTTCACCTTTTTCAATAGCGTCTTCATAAGGTGGCATCTCTTTTAGTGCTTCATATTGGCTTCTAGCATCTTTTGAATATGCATAGCTTCCAATATTAAAATCCATATGTTTTAGATTTTTATCATATTTTTGTTCAAGTTCTTCTTCTGTGAAATATGTAAAAAATCTATCTTTGTTTTTTGCTGGGTCTTCAAATTTTGCTTCAAAGAACTTTATCATCTCTAATCTATCTTTTTCTGCACCAGCATTAAAGCTTGCAGCACTTAAAGATGATATAAATAGAGCTAAAACAGTAGTAGATTTAACTATTTTTATAAGCATTTTCTCTCCTTTTATTTAAAATCAAATAGTTAAAACTATTTGATTTTTTCTACTGTTGTATCACTATTTCCTTTTAAATCTTTCCAAGTAATTTCAATATCATCTCCAGCTTTTGCACCTGTAAATGAAAATTTGAAGTAAGGGTCTTTTGATAAGAATTGACTAGAAGATACTTCATATACAACTTTTCCACCAACTTTTGCAACCAAATATGTAATAAAGTTTGCCTCTTTTTTAGCTCTTTCAGCCTCTTGGTAACTTAACATATCATGACTTGCTAATGCTTTTACTTCACATACACCATTTTTATCAATTTTTGCTTTTATTTTTGTTGTTCCTGCCATTTTATATCCTTTTTTTATTTTTATAATTTTTATTCTATTTTTTATCTTTTATTTAATGATTAGCCGAACTAAATCAACCACCACAACCACCAATTGTAACTTTTATCTCTTTAGAAACTGAGTGTAATTTTCCACCAACATCTGCAATTACTGTAACAGTACCTGTTTTTGCCATTTTAATTCTAAATGCATAATCTAAAACCATATCAGGAGTTGTTGTAAATACAGCAACTGCACTTTCTGGATTTGCATCTTGGAATACTGCAATTTTACTTGCTTTTAAATCTGTTTTAAAAGAGATTGGAATAACTGCACCATTTTCAGCAATATCTGGAGCTGTTAGTGTAATACCACCTTGAGTTGTAGTAGTTGTTCCAAAAATCTCTTTAACTGCATCATCAACTTTTGTAGCTGTCCAAGCTTTTGGTTTACTAGCTCTAAAATCCTCTGCACTTAAACTACTTGGAATTGCAGCAACTGCAATAGCACCTAAACCTAAACCTAAAAATTTTCTTCTATTTAACATAATTCTTCCTTTATTTTAATTTATTGTTTTTAAATAAGCAACAACTGCTTTTATTTCTTCATCACTTAACCATCCATTTCTTCCAAAAGCTGGCATTGCAGTTATTGGATCACCTGGATTTGTTGGGTCAAAAATTTTATTATATAAAACTTCATCCGGCCACATTGCAAGATATTGCAATTTTGGTCCCATTGTTCCAGGACCATCTAGCGTTTTTCCATTTGCATCATGGCAAGCTATACAATTACCTTTAGTATTAGTAGTATATATCTTTTCACCTTTTTTAATCAATTCTGAATTATCTGCTTGAGCATTTACTACAAATAGTAAGCTAAAAGCAAGATATTTCGCATACTTTTTGATTAAATTCATAATACCCTCCTTATTTACTTGATTGAATCATATAGTCAATGATTTTTTTAAGTTCATCATCACTTAAATCAGTTCCACCTCTAGGTGGCATACTATTTATACCATTAATTCCGTTATAATAAACTTTATCAATACCATTCTTAACAATATTATCCCAAGCAACTTTATCACCTAAAACAGGAGCTCCTATAGCAGCATTTGCATGACAAGCTGAACAACCAGCATTTTCATACTCTATTTGCCCTGGTTTTTGAGCAGACTTATCATTTTTTGGTAAATCTCTTACAGTTGATAATGGTTCGTTTGCAGTTGCCGTTAAATCATCTTGTATTCTCATAACAAGATTATTTACATCTTCTTTTATACAATCTTTCATACATCTCTCACCTTTACCATATAAAGTAGGATTTGAAAGATATTTTTTCATATTTTCAACGCCTTCTTTTGGATTATTTGGTGTATTTGTTTCTGGATAAAAACCATCAACATTTGGCATAACTATTTTTAAAAACTTCTCTTTATCTAAAACATAATCATCATCTAAATCTTCTCCATCTATTGTAATATTATTTAATGACAATAAATAAGCTGTTAAAGCATAAGTTTCACTATTTGTTAAAGTTTTTGGAGCATTAAATGGCATTGACTCTTGAACATACCAAAAAAGCGTACTAGCATATGGCCAAAATGAACCTATAGTTTTATCTGGGTTTTCTGGATTTGGATTTTCATCTGCTGGATTTAATCTTTGGTTTTTTAAGCTCTCAAGACTTCCTCCTGCTAGTTTTGGATAACCTTTTCCTCCGCTTCCAAAATCTCCATGACACATAACACATTGAGCATCATAAAGTTCATTTCCAAGCTCTACACTACCTTGTGCTTTTTTAGGCTTCCCATCTTCTATAACAACTTCACCTTCGTGCATATCAAATTCTGGAAGACCTGTTCCTTCGTACATTACATCTTTATTCCAAGCTGCTATCTCTTTTTTAGTAGCATCTCTTCCAATGTTTAAACCATCTAACTTTTGTGTATTTACATGATATTGTGTATATTTTCCATCTTTTATTGGATACTTAACTGCACCATCAACAGACGACTCATTTTTTGATGCTGTTTCATTACAACCTGTAACTAAAATAGCTAAACTAAGAGCTAGAAGAGTACCTTTAAGCTTTGTGATGTTTTCTAATGTGAACATTATTACACTCTCCTTTTGAAGTTATTTCCCAAGTTACAATTGCATTTCTATGATAAACACTCTCTACACCAACAGCTTTTGTCTCTTCATCAATCGTTGGTTGAACATTTCCAAAGTCATCGTAAGCTCGACTTGATAAAAATAGTGGCTTTCCATCCCATTTATAAATATAACTAAATCTAGTCCATGATTTTGGTAAAACTAAACCTTTTAGTTTTGCTTCAACCCAGTTGTCTCCACCATCAAAAGATATATCAACACCTTTAATTGTTCCATGACCACTCCAAGCAAGACCTTCAATTTCTACCATATCACCAGCTTTAAGATGTGTCCATGGTTTTTCTGGACAAGGTTTTGTAATTACAGAGTTTACTTCATTTACCCAAAAAAATCTTACAGATCTTCCATCTTTTTGAAGCATTGTGTATTTTGAAGTTTCCTCTTTTGCATGCCAAGGTTTATCACTAAATTCAAGTCTATTTAGCCATTTAGTATTTAAATTTCCTTCCCAGCCTGGAACAACAAGTCTTACTGGATATCCTTGCTCAGGTCTTAGTGCTTCACCATTTTGAGCCCATACTACCATAACATCATCAAGTGCTTTTTCAACAGGAATAGTTCTAGGATTTGAGGCATTATCACTTCCAACTGCTAACATCCAAACGGCATCTTTTTCTAAACCAATATCATCAAGTATAGTTTTTAGCATAACTCCAGTCCATTGAGCACTACTCATCATACCCTTCATAAATTGTAAACTATTAAATTGTGGACCTCTCCATTCAGGGCTTCCATTTGCAGGACATTCAATAAAATAAGTTCTAGTTTCACTTGGGTATCTTTTTAAATCTTCTAAAGTTAAAACAACTTCTCTTTTTACTTTACCATGAATCATTAATCTAAATTCATTTGGATCAATATGTGCAGTTCCTCCGTGGTTTCTTGTGAAAAATAGTCCATTTGGAGTAATTATTCCTTCACTTTCATGAATTGGGCACAAAGATATAGAAGCATAAGCATCACCTGAAGATAGAAGGTTGTGAGTTCTTCTAATATTGTTATGCTCATAAGGTGAAGGAATACCATATAGATTTTTATCTACAGGATCACCTAGCTTTTGTCCCCATGGGGCTTCTTTGATTATTGCTTTATCATCAGCTTTTAACGACATAGGTGATAAAACAGTTGCAGCACTTATTGCTCCAGCTAAATTGATAGCAGTTTTTTTAAAAAAATCTCTTCTACTTGTAGTTTCTAAAGATAAAGAGCTTTTTTCTATTTCTAAAACTTCACTATTTTTCAAGCTAACCTCCTAATAAAATTTAATATTATTTCAAATAATTCTGAATTTTAATTATAGGTTTTATAAGTTGAAATGAAACTTAAAATATTAATTTTTCTTATATAATAATTTTTAAAAATACGAAAAAATAGCATATATATAGCATCAATAAAAATATATTATATTTTAGATTTGTTTTATTTATAAAACTATTTAAGTTTTATTTTCTATTGTTTTATTATCTAATTTAAATAACTTATATAATTTTCTAATTACTATCATTAAAATCAAGCCATCTAACATACTTGCAATAATAAAAGAGAAATACTCTTCTTGACTTATTAATCCATAATTGTATGAAATCATTGCAATTGCAACCATAAAAGTAAGTGGCATTGAATCACTTAGTGCAAAAAGTGTTGTTTGTTTTGGTTTTAAATAGTTTAAAAAAACTAGATATGAACTAATTAATCTTATTGAAATTATAGTTCCCATAATAAATATAGCATGTTTTAAAATTTCCAAAGTTACCATATCTAACTTTACTGTTGAGCCTGTGTAGATAAAGAAAATAGGTGCAAAAAAACCAAAGCCAAAAGATTCGATTTTATGTAATAACTCCTCTCTTTGCATAAAAAACATTTTAAAGAAAAGACCAGCTGTAAATGCTCCTAAAACAACATCTATTTTTAAAATAAGCATAATTGATACTAAAATTAGCAATAAAGATATTGAAAATCTTATGTCCTGATTGTGTTTATCATCTATATTATCTGGAATTAAATATTTTTTAACTTCAGGAAACCACCAAAAAAGCATATAAGAGAATCTAAGAAGTAAAATCGTACCAATTATTACACTAATAATTGTTAAAATTGATATAAAAAATCCACTACTTAAACCACTATTCTCAGTCCAACTAGTAAAAAGAGTAAGTGCTAAAATACTTACTATCTCTCCAACAACTCCAATAGAAAGAGCTAAATTTAACCACGGTTCTTCTTTTCCATACTCTTTGATTAGCATCATTAACATTCCTAATGAAAATATAGGAAGCGCTACAAAATATGTTAAACCTAAATTAAAAAACCAACAAACAGCTCCTGCAATAGAGTATAAAAGAACAAAATATAGTATTACATTTAAAGCCATGGTTGCTTTTATTATCTTTACAAGTTTGAAATTTATCTCTAAACCTGCTAAAAACATAAGGTATATAAAACCAAATTTAGCAACTAATTTTAAAGTTTCATCATCATAAATAAGTCCAATATAACCACAAAACAACCCTAAAATTATCTCAACTACAACAACTGGTGCTTTTATAAGTTTTGAAACAAGTGGTGAAATCATTATTATTGTGCAAATTGTAATAATTAAAATAATCTTTTCCATATACATCCTAAAAAAAATATTAATATTTTAAAATTTTGATATTAATACATTTATTCTTTATCTTCTATTATCATTCCAGCTTCCCTTAAAAAAGGACTAGCAACGAAGCTCATTTTTTTTAATTTATCATATTTTGCAAAAGATAGATATAAAATATCTTTTGCTCTTGTAACAGCAACATAAAAGAGTCTTCTCTCTTCTTCAAGACTTCCACCTTTACTCATAAGTTTTCTATTTGGAAATCTTCCATCCATTAAATCTATTATATAAACTTCTTTAAATTCTAACCCTTTACTAGCATGAATAGATAAAAGATTTACTCCTTCTCCTTCACTAAGCTCACTACCACCTAAAATCATTGAGTTTATAAATTTTGATAAATCAGAAAAATTTCTTGATAAATTTTTAAGCAACATAGCTTTTCTATTTATTTTTGCCAAAGATTTTGTTTTTTGTATAGAATTTACTGTACCATCTTTTTGTGTTGCTCTTTTTGTTGATAACATATCTTTTAATTTAGAGTAAATCATTGAAGAGCTAATTGATGTAACCATTGTTTCTGGATTTTTTGTTCTTTTTAATTGTTTTAAAAGAAGATATAAATCATAAATATATTTAGCTCCATCAACTCCTAGTTTTGGATGTTTTAATATTGGATTTCCTAAAAATGCTTCTTCAAAATTACAATCTTTAAATTTAGAAACAGTTCCTAGTTCGATAAAATCATCAAAAAGACCTAGCTGTTGGCTTTTTCTTTTGGTTTCATAAGGATTATTTATATCTTTATTTGGGTAGAAAAGCCCATTTAATAAATTCCCACTCCCAAGTTTTATTAAAGCATCAAAAATGTCTTTTGCAATTGCTTTTCCTATCCCTTTTCCATGTTCAACTATATGAATAAAAGCCATCATATCGTTGCTTATAACTTGTAAAACCAAAATATCTAAAATAAATTTAACTTCAACAGAATCAAAAAAGCTCATTCCACCTTTTCTTTTTGCAGGAATTCCAAACTCTCTTAAATTTGCCTCAATCCCATCTGCACTAGAGTTATTTCTATAAATTATTGCAATTTCACTGTGTTCTGTACTACTTTTTGAGATAAGTTCTGAAATATATTCATACTGTGAAAAAAGCTCATCAAAAGCTAGAAGTTTTGGAAGATGAATATTTTGTTCTCTAACAACTTCTAATTTTTTTGGATAAATTCTTTCATTGTGCTCAATAACTTTTGTTGCTAAATCTAAAATAGGTTTTGTAGATCTATAATTTTTTTTCAAAGTAAAAACATTTGCATCTGGATATCTTTTACTAAAACTAGAGATAATACCAATATCAGAACCATTAAAAGCATAAATGCTTTGATCATAATCTCCTACACAAAATAGTGATTGTGGAGAAAAAGCATCAAGCAACCTTCCTTGTAAAGGATTTGTATCTTGATATTCATCTACAAGTATCTCTTTGAAATTAAATTTCTTATCTTTCAAAACTTCAAGCATTGTTGTTAATAAATCATCGAAATTTACATATCCATACTCTTTTTTTAAATTATTAAACTCATCAATAACATCTTCATATATTAAGCTATATATCTCTTGAGTTGAATTTTTTTCTTTTAACCAGCTAGTAAAATCTTCACTATTATTTGAATTTAAGTATAAAGAGTACATGTCATATAAATATCCACCATCGTATGGATTTGCTTCATCACTTCTATCCATAAAAACTCGTTTTTCGTAAATTGATTTAAAAAGAGTTTTAAGTTCATTTGGTTGTTTTAAAGTAATATTTATCTCTAGTTCTTTTAAAAGTTTATATGATACAGAGTGGAATGTTCCAGCCATAATCTCTTTTGCTATCTGTTTTGAGAATATATTAGAAACTCTTGAAACCATCTCAGAAGCAGCTTTATTTGTAAAGGTTAAAAGCAAAATTTCATTTGGTTTTACTCCATTATTGAGTAAATGAGAAATTCTTCCTACAATTGTTGAAGTTTTACCAGTTCCTGCACTTGCAATTATAAGATTGTATCCGCTTTTACAAAGGATGGCTTCTTTTTGTTCTTGATTAAGATTTGATAGTGGCATATTTAAAGGCTTATGTATATTTTTGTATAGAATGAAATCATTTTGGAATATTATCATAAAAGGATTAAGCTAGATTGAAAAAGGTGTGAATGCAAAAAAATAAGCAAAAAAAAAGGTCGCCTAGGGGAAGCGACCTTTCTACACAAGGAAACATAAAAAAATTATCTATTTAAGAAACTTATCTTAAAAAATACTCGTATAAATTAAGTTATTCACTTAACTTATATTGAAATTATATACAGAAAAGATTAATGTAAAATTAATCGGACTAAAAATTTACAAAAATATATTAAAATTTTCTATTTTTAATCTACAATTATAGGTTTTTTACCTTTTTCTATAACTTCTCCAATAATTTTTGCGTATCCAAAACTAAAATCTTCTAGTTCTTTTATAAACTCTTTTGCATCATCTTTATTTATAGCTACTAAAAGTCCACCAGAAGTTTGGGCATCACATAAAATTGCTTTTAAAGTTGGGTCAATATCTTTTGAAAAATAAGTTTTATCTTCCATAAACTTTAAGTTTCTTTTTGAACCACCTGGTAAAACTCCATTTTTGCATAGTTCAAAAGCTTCTTTTATAAAAGGTACATCATTTGAAGATATAGAAAAACTAATATTTTCACTAACACACTCAAAAGCGTGACCTAAAAGTCCAAATCCTGTAATATCTGTACAAGAACTAACTCTATATTTTTTCATGATTTTTGAAGGTATATAGTTTAAACTAGCCATAATTTTAGCACAATGTTGTGTTAGATTTAAATCTATTAAATCTCTTTTTATAGCTGTTGTTAAAATACCCATACCAATAGGTTTTGTAAGCACTATTACATCACCAACTTTTGCACTATTGTTTCTTTTTACATCTTTTGGATGAATTATTCCTGTTACGCTCAATCCATAATACATCTCTGGTGTTTGAATAGTGTGTCCACCTAACAGTGAACCTCCACACTCTTTTATTTTTTCAAGACCACCTCTTAAAATTTCTCCTAAAGCCTCTTTTGATACATTTGTACTATCAAATCCAACTATATTTAAAGCCGTTTTAACCTCTCCACCCATTGCAAAAATATCACTTAAAGAGTTTGCTGCAGCAATTTGCCCATAAATATATGGATCATCAACTACAGGTGTTATAAAATCAACAGTTTGTACAAGAGCTAAATTTTCATCTATTTGAAAAATTCCAGCATCATCACTTGTATCAAATCCTACTAAAATTTGTTCATTTTTTTGGTTTAAATTACAAAGAGCTTGTTTTAGATCCCCCGGACCCATCTTTGCAGCACAACCAGCAGCTTGAACAAATTTTGTCAGCTTATGTTCGTTATTCATTTTTATATCTTTCTTAAAAAATTGAATTATTATACTTAAGCAAATTTAAATTTTTAGTTAAACTAAAGTAAAAAATATTTTACTATTTAAGGTTTGGTTTATTAATAATTTACTATCATAAAGTTCTAATTAGTTCACAGAGCATAGGTTATGCTTTGAAATAAATAGTGTTTATCTCTATTTTATCTCTCTAAAGAACATATAAAATAAAAGAATCATATTATGAAAAGAAGAACATTTTTAAAAACAGCTGCAACTTTTTCAGCAGTTTCAGTTTTAACTCCAAGTTTTACACTTGCAAATGAGGAAAAAAATCCATTTGGAATTACAAAAAAACCAAGAAAATTTGAAGTAAAAAATAGTTATAACTTTGAACAAAGTAAAGAGATAACTCAACTTTGGGTACCACTTCCAAAAGATGAAGATTATCAAAAAGTTGTATCATTTAAATATGATGGAAATTTTAGTGAGGCAAAAATTGTAAAAAATCCATATAATACAAGAGTTTTATATGTAAAGTGGAATGATGCAAATATTAAGCCAATTTTAGATGTTAATTTTGGAGTTGTTATGCAAGAAAGAACAACTGATTTCTCAAAAGCTACATCAAATACAAATTACCCTATTGAAGTATTGGAATTTTTAGAAGGAACAAAACATATTCCTATAACAAAAGGTTTAACAGCATATGTAAATGATATTACAAAAGATTCTAAAACACCACTTCAAAAAGCACAAGCAATTTATGACTGGACAGTTTCAACTATGTATAGAGACGAAAGTGTAATTGGTTGTGGAATTGGTGATGCACAAAAATCAATTGAAGAGAAAATTTATGGTGGAAAATGTACAGATATAAGCTCTGTATTTGTATGTTTACTAAGAAATGCAAAAATTCCAGCACGTGAGACTTTTGGAATTAGAGTAGGGCAATCAAAAATTTCAAATGCTTGTGGAAAAGCAGATGAAAAAGGATTTGCTGATATTACGGGAGCTCAACATTGTAGAGCAGAGTTTTATATAGATGGACTTGGATGGGTTCCTTGTGATCCTGCTGATGTTGCAAAGGTAAAGTTAGCTGAAAAATTACCAAACGATAGCAAAAAACTAAAAGAGGTAAAAGATTATTTCTTTGGTTCTTGGGAGATGAATTGGGTAGGATTTAATAGTGCTAGAGATTTTATTTTAGAGCCAAAACCTACACAATACCCTTTAAATATGTTAGGTTACCCTTATGCTGAAGTTGGAGAAGATGCAAAAGATTATTATAAACCAAAAACTTTTGTATATAGTTATACTTCTCAAGAGATTGTATGAAACAAAATAGTTTAGTGATAATTGGTGCAGTTTTTACTGCACTTTTATCAACTATTTGTTGTTTGCCAGCACTATTATTTCTCTTTTTTGGAGTATCAAGTGGAGTTTTGAGTTTTTTTACAACTTTAGAATATACTAGAGTTCCTTTGGCAATTTTAAGCACTATCTTCTTTATTGTTGGAATTTACAATTTTAGAAAAAATATAGCTTGTAAATGTAGTAAAAAAGAGATATATAAAAACTATGTTTTTTTTATTATATTTTTTATTTTGATATTGGGATTACTATTTTATCCTGAAATTTTACCACTTTTTATGGAGTAGATATGAGAATTTTAGTTCTATTTTTTATATTTTTTAGCTTTGCTATATCTTCACAAATATCAGTTTTTAAAGTTGAAGGAATGCATTGTCCTTTGTGTACTACAGCTGTTAAACAAGCTATTTCAAAACTTGATGGAGTTGATAAGGTTAGTGCTAGACTTAATACCAAAGAAGTAACAGTTGTTTATAATGAAAAAGTAAAAGTAGAAGATATTTTAAAAGCAATTAAAACAACCTCATACGAAGGTGTAGAAATATCTACAAAATCGAATGAAGATTAAAAAAATAGATAAATTCTACAAACCAATTAAAAATGGAAACCATCTATAAATAATAAATAAAATTAAAAATCCAAAAAGAAATATTAATCCACAAATAGACAAAATATTTAAAAACATCCCATTTTGAAGCTCTTTTGGAAGTTTTGTACTTCTTACAAGTTTATAGTTTAAAAATGCAAATATTGGTGTTGTTGTAAATGATAATATCATTGCAAAATCAAGCATAGTTCGCATAGAGCTTGCAAAATAAATTATAATTAAAAATCCAATAATAGATATAAAAATTGTCCAAACAGCAACACTTCTATTTGATGCAGATCTGTTTTTTCTAATTAATGAAAAAGCTTCTGCAACGGCTCTTCCATAACCATCAATAACTGTAATAGAAGTTCCAAACATACAAGCAAATGCTATAAAAGCTATTAGAAGTCTTGACCAATCACCAATAACAGTTGAATACATAGTTACAAGTTGATGAGAAAATGCTATTCCATCTTTAAATTCATAAGCACTTCCATGTAAAACTAAAGCTCCAAGAGCTAGAAAAAATATAGCTAAAATAGCAGTTACTATAAATCCTACATTAAAATCAAGCAAAGCATTTTTTGCATTTATATTTGTCTGTTTTATTTGATTTTTTAGCCAAATAGAACCAATGCTTGATATTTCAATAGGTGCTGGCATCCAACCTGTTAGAATAACTATAAATCCTAAACTAGCAATTGTCCAAGCAGATGGAGATATAAAATCATCAGCTAAAGCTGAATTAACATCTTTTGTTACAGCCATTACAACAGCAACTACTGTTGCAATACTAAGAGTTATCATAATTATCTTTGAAACATTATTTAAAAGATTATATTTACCAGCAATTAAAATTAATATACAAGCAAAAATTATAATAAAACTAAGAATATTAATAGTCAGTTGTATAGGAATAAAATATCCCAACAAACTTGCTGCAAACATTGAAACAGCAGCAGTATTTACAACAGCAGCAATTACAGCTAAAATTGTAAAAAGCCACAACCAACTATTTCCTAAAGAGGCATATCCCTCAATTAAGCTCTTTTTTGTAGCCATTGTATATTGTACATTTGCTAAAAAAAATGGATATTTGAAAAAATTTATTAAAAGTATAAATATAGCTAAACTCCAACCAAACAGTGCTCCAGCTTGAGTTGAAGAGACCAAATGTGAACCTCCAATAGCAGCAGTTGCCATTAAAATACCAGGACCAAATATTTTGTATATATTTTTAATTTTTTTAATCATTTAAACTCTTTTCATCAAATTGGTAAGTTTTGTGGGAAATTTTTATTAAAATATTTTTATCTGCTAAATCTTTAAATAGTTTAATCAATGTTGGTTTTGAAATAGAAAATTGTTCCATAATTTCACTGTAAGAGCCAAAAAAGTTATTATTTTCATCAAGATTATTAAAAATATATTTTATAATTTCAACCTGTTTGCTATCTGTAATTGCTCCAATTGTTTTTATGATATTACTATTCTTTTTTATCTCTTTTTCTTGGATTTTTGGCAAAATGACATCATATAAACTATTTAGAAGTTCATCAATATTTATTGGTTTTAAAAGATAGTTTTCAACCTTTAGCTTAATTGATTCTATTAAATAGTTTGTATCAGTATGTGCGGTAGTTAAAATTGCAGGTATAAGTATATCTTTGCTTTTAATATATTTTAAAAAGTTTATACCATTTTCATTTTCAAGCAAAATATCACTTATTATTACATCTACTTTTTTTTCAAGTAAAATTTTCATAGCATCAATAGTGTTTTTTACACCATAAATATTTGCTACAAAATCTTCTAAAATATCACTAGTATGTTTTAAAAGGTTCTCATCATCTTCCAAATATAAAATATTAATATTCTTTAAAATATCTAGATTTTTATTCATCTTTTTCCTTTTTTTCTTCAATAATCTCTTTATTTATTGGTATTTTTATCAAAAATGATGTTCCATCATATTTTTGATTATTTATAATAATTTCTATATTTTTACAAGAAATTTGCCCTTTTATATGTTTTTCGATAATCTGCTTTGACATATAAAGTCCAATTCCAGTTCCTGCACTTTTATATTTTGTTGTGTAATATGGTTCAAATATTTTTGGCATAATAAGTGGGGGAATTCCGCCTCCATTATCACTAATATTTACAAAAACAAAATCTTTTTTACTATTTACAATAACTCTTATTACTCTATTATCTTTAGATATATTGTTTATTAAAGCATCTTTTGAATTTGATATTATATTTAAAAAAACATGAGATAACTCATTTTCAAAGCTATATATTTTTACATTTTTTTTCACAATTAAATCTAATTTTATATTCTCTTTATTTAAAAAATATTTTGATAATTCTATTGAATTTTCTACACAATCTTTTATAAAAAAGCTATTTTTTGATTTATTTGGACTGAAAAAATTTTTAAAATCATCTAGTGTATTTGACATATTTTGTGCTAAAAGTAGTGCATCTGCAACTTTTTGTTCCACAAAATATAGTGAAAGCTTATTTAGTCTCATTTTTGTTTGAAAACTTTGGATAATCATAGATATAGAACCTAAAGGTTGTCTCCATTGATGTGCTATATTATTTAACATCTCTCCTAAGCTTGCAAATCTTGCTTGCTGAAACATAATAATATCTTTTTTCCTATTTTTTGAAACCTCTTGAGATATTTTTAATTCTAAATTTGCATTTAACTCTTTTAGCTCTTTGGTTTTATCTTCTACAATTTTTTCTTGTAAATCATGTATTCTTCTAAAATGTACAGTTATAAATAAAGATAAAATTATTGTAAATAAAACAACTAAAAAAATAGAGATAAAAGAAAAAATTGTTATAAGATGAAAGATATTATCTGTATCTCTCTTTTCATTTATTGCTAAATTTAAATCATAATTTACTAAACTCCCTAAATATATCAAAATAGCATCTATTTCAAAATTTAAATTTGTAAAGTACTCTTTATCGTTTTTCTCTTTTATATTATTTAAATAGTGCAATATTTTATTCATTTTTTCATCAACATTTTGGATATTTAAATTTTTTATTAACTCGTTTTTATAGTAGTTTTTATTTGAAAAATGTTTTTGTATATAATTTATTACAAAATCAGTTTTTGTAGAATATGAGTTATTTTTATATTCACTCCAATTTTTATCTATTATCTCATTTGCTATTTTTAAAACTTCTAAAGTTTGTTCATAGTTTAGATTGTTTTTTTCAAATTCACTTAAAGTATTTTGAATATTTATTTTATATGAATCATTTATATTTTCAAGTTTAATTAGAGTTTTTGTTCGTTTTTCAAAAAGTGTATCAAAATCATTTTTTAAAATAAAAATTGATAATTGAGATAGTATGATAATAGTAAACATTCCACCAGCAATTATAAATATTAAAAAATTTGCTTTGTATGAAAATTTTAAGTTATTAAAATAGTTGAAAACTCTTTTCATCTTATAAGCTCTTTAAAATTTCCATTTTCATACTCAAAAAGATATGTTTTATTTAGAAGTTGATTGTTTTTAAAATCTAACTCTAATTCATACAAAATATTTTTTGGTGGACTTTTTAAAGAATTAAATAGATTTTTTCTATTTAATTCTCCTAACTCTTCAATTTTTGATATTTGATTTACCAAAACCTTTGAAGCTAAGAATGCTTCAAATGATATAAATCCCAAACTGCTCTCGTTTGAATATTTTTTCATAATTTCTTGATACTCTTGTACTATTTTTAAAGATTTATCGTTGTAGTTTGGCACTATTTGAGAAAATATAAGATTTTTTGTATCTGTATTTGTTGCTTCTAGCTCTTTTACAATAGAGTTTGCATCTCCAAAAGATATATTGCAAAAGATTACATTTTTTAGAACTCCATCACTTTTTGCCTTTTTTATAAATAAAGAGTTTGCTTTATATGCGCCAATCATTACTATTACTTCTGGTTTTGATTTTTTTATTTCATTAAAAGCATGATTTATTGAAAGTGTATTTCTTTTATATGTACCTGTTGATATTAGTTCTATATTTTTGTTTTTTAAGATTTCTAATGTTGATATATATCCCTCTTCTCCATACTCATCATTTTGATAAAAAATTGCTATTTTATCTAATTTTTTTTCATCTACGATATAGTTTAAAAGATTTTCTAACTCTTGTTTATAAGAAGGTCTAAAGTTTATGATATTTTTAAGATTTTTATCTCTTAAAAATTGTGCACCTGAAAATGGTGAAAAATATACCATGCCACTATCTTCCAAAATAGGAAGAACTCTTTTATTTGTAGGTGTTCCAACTATTCCATAAAAAGCTAGAATATCATCTTTTGAAAGCTTAGTTATATTTTCATAGGTTAAATCAGGTTCATATTTATCATCAAGAACTTTTAAAACAATTTTCTTATCTTTTATCAAATTATTATCATTTGCATAGTTAAAATAACTATTTGTAGTTGTAAAAACAGCATCTCCCCAAGCTTTCAAACCAGAACTTTGTGGCATAGATGAAGCTATTAATATCTCATCTTGCTGCTTAGTTTTTTCAATAGAAATCATAAATATTAAAATAATAATAAGTGTAACAAATAAAACTTTTTTAATCATTCATAAGTTTACATTATTTGTGTTTAAAACTCTCAGTTTAATTGTAATAATATATTCTTTAATATATAGAAATTCAGGTTTATTTAACTTCTTTAAATATAAAATATGGTAAAATATTTTTTACTAAAAACTAAGGGCATAGGTTATGCAAGAGTATATATACTATAATAAAAACGGGTTGGATTTCCCTTTAAATGAAAAGATCCAAGTAGCTACTAGTTTAGATGATATTAAAGAGAAAAGTTTTTTAATATCAAACTCAAAAGATGTGAACTCTGAATTTATTGCTTCTGAGATAGATTTTTATATTAAAAATTCACAAGATGATTTATCAAAAAAGATTCAAAATGTTTTAAAACTGTATGATATAAATGCTACAAGATTTGACTTTGCACAAGATATTCCACAAAGTTTGGAAATATCTAATACTTTAATGATAATTTATGACAATTTAGAAGAGTTTAATAGTTTCTCTAAAAATTTAGTGAAAGAGGAGTTTGAACTTTATAAAGTTGAATCAAAACTTATAAAAAAGATAAAAAACTCTATTGGAAATTTTGAAGTAGTTGTTGATGGTGGAAACAAAGATATTGTTTTAAAAACATCACAAATAGTTTGGTTTAATGAAAATTTAGAGAAAAAAAGAGCGGGTGTTTATGACCCAAATATTTTAGGTGTTGATAATACTTTAGATATTGTAAGAAAAAATTTAGTTACTTTTTCTTTCAAAAAAACTATAACTTATGATAAATCAATTTGTCAGTATCATGAAAGAAAAGATGAGATATGCTCAAAATGTTCTGATGTTTGTCCTACAAATGCTATTACAAAAGATGAACAAAATAGAAGATTAGTTTTTTCTTTAGTTGATTGTATTACATGTGGAGAGTGTGTGAGTGTTTGTCCAAGTGGCTCTTTAAATAGCGCTAATACTTCAAGAGACTCTTTATACGAAATATCTCTATTTTATAAAGATACAAAACCTTTAATAATATCTTCAAAAGCAAATATTGAAAATATAAAGGTGGATTTAAAAGAGGATGTTTTACCACTTTGTATTATTGGAGATATTTTTGATGAAACTATGCTTTTAACTTATCTTCAAGTAAGTGGTTCTTCTTTGATATATTTTTCAGGTGATATATCAAAAGGAACATTAGAGAGTATTAGAATCGTAAATGAGATATATTTGAAAAAATATGGGAAAATAGCTGTTTATTTAGTATCAAATGAAGAAGAGTTGAATGATGCCTTACAAAAACAGGAGTTTATAGAGAACTCTTACTATAACTTTAATCAAAATGATATGAAAAAAAGAGAAGTTTTTTCTCAAAGGCTTCAAAAAATTGTTGGAAATGATGATTTAGGAGTTGTTAAAACAGGTCCAAATATTCATTATGGAAGAGTATTGGTAAATGAAGCAAATTGTACGCTTTGTTTATCTTGTGTTGGAGCTTGTAATGTTGATGCTTTATTTGCAAACGAATCAGATTTTACATTAAGAGTAAATCCATCTTTATGTACAGCTTGTGGATATTGTGAAGCTGTATGTCCAGAAACTGACTGTTTAACTATAGTTTATGATGAAATGGAGCTGAATCCAATTTGGTTTAAAGAGACTATTTTAGCACAAGATAAACTTTTTGCTTGCGTTGAGTGTGGAGTTGAATTTGCAACTACAAAAGCAATAGAAAAAATTGCTTCTAAAATGGAACCAATATTTGCAAAACAAAGTCCTGCAAAAGTTAGAAGCTTATATTGTTGTTCAAATTGTAAACCAAAAGTTATGATAATTGAGGAGTTAAATAATAATGCAAAATATTCAAATTAATCAAGCTAGACTTTTTGTTTATAATCTTCTATCTCTATTTTTTGTTGAAGAGTACACGAAAACAAAACAGGAAGAGATTTTAAAAAATCTTGAGATATTAAGTGAAAACTCATTTAGTCCAGTTGTAGAAGAATCAGCTAAAAATATTATAAAAATCATTTCACAAAGAGGAAAAGAAGAAATTTTTAGACAATATCAAAATCTATTTTTAATTCCATTCGGAGAGTTTATTCCCCTTTCTATCTCATGGTATCATGAGCAAAGAGAAGGTGGGGTAATGCAATTAAAAGTAAAAGATATTCTTGGAAAAACAAAAATAAGAAGAGATGAAAATTCATTTACAGCACAAGAAGACCATTTTGGTTTTACCTTTACTTTAAGTGCTTATTTACTTGAAAAACAGTTAAATAATGAGATAAAAGAGGATTTACAAAAAGAACTTTTTGTTGAAGTTTTAAATCCGTATTTAGATAAATTGTTTTATAAGTTAATGTCTACAAAGTCAGATATTTATTCTAATGTTGGGTTTATTTTAGAGAGTTTTTATGGCTTTGAAAAGGGTTATTTAGAGCTTTAGTTTTTTTATAAAAGTCGCTCTAAAAACTTATTAGAGTTTTTAGAGGGGCTTTTACCCTGAATTAAAGAAAGGAGTTATCATGGCAGATGAATTAGCACAAAGAAGACAATTTATCAAAAGAGCTGGTATAGCTGCTACTGTTTTAGCTGGAAGTGTGGTTGCAACAGCAGCAACATCTCCTAATCAAGATAGAGGAGCAAATAGCAACAACGGTAACGGTGTAGTTGTGGGAAGATCAACTAAAAAAGAGATTTTATATAAAAAATCAGCAGCTTGGGAAGAATTTTATAGAGCTGCAAACTAGTATAAAAATTTAAAAGGAGGATAGTATGGGAGCAAATAGCTTTGGTAGAAGAACATTTCTTAAAATGGCTTCACTAGCGACTGCTATAACTACTACATCTGCTTTTGCAAGTACAAATAAAGTTTTAAGAGATGCAACAGAGGAAGAGGTTAGAAATCCATTTCCTGGTTCAAAACTTATAAAATCTATTTGTACGCATTGCTCAGTAGGTTGTGGAGTAGTTGCTGAAGTTCATAATGGTGTTTGGGTTAGACAAGAGGTAGCTCAAGATCACCCAATTAGTAGAGGAGGACACTGTTGTAAAGGTGCTGATATGATTGATAAAATCAGATCAACAAATAGATTACAGTATCCAATAGAAAAAGTTGCTGGAAAATGGAATAGAGTATCATGGGATGATGCTATGACAAAAGTAACTAATAAATTAATGGAACTAAGAGAACAATTTGGACCAGATTCAGTTATGTTCTTAGGTTCAGCAAAAACTAGTAATGAGCAAGGATATTATATTAAAAAATTTGTTTCAATGTTTGGAACAAATAATATAGATCACCAAGCTAGAATTTGACATAGTCCAACAGTTGCCGGTGTGGCAAATACATTTGGATATGGAGCTATGACAAATCACTTAGGAGATATGCATAATTCTAAAGCTATTATTATAATTGGAGCTAATCCAGCTGACAATCATCCAGTTGCTATGCAACATATTTTGAAAGCTAGAGAACAAAATGGTGCAAAAATCATTGTTGTTGACCCTAGATTTACAAAAACTGCTGCTAAATCAGATTTATACTGTCGAATAAGAACAGGAACTGATGTTGCATTTTTATATGGAATGATTAGATTAATCAAAGAAAATAAATGGTATGACGAAAAATATTTAAATGATAGAGTTTATGGAGTTCAAGAAATCTTTAATGAGTGTGAACAATATACTCCTGAGCATGTTGAAAATATTACAGGATTACCAAAAGAAGATTTAATTCAAGCTGCAACACTACTAGCTAGTGCAGATCCTGGATGTTTAATTTGGAATCAAGGATGGACTCAACATACTGTTGGTTCTTCTAATACAAGACTTGGTTCAATTATGCAATTAATATTAGGAAATGTAGGAAAACCAGGTGGTGGATGTAATATTCTAAGAGGACATGACAATGTTCAAGGTGGAACAGATGTTGGATGTTTATCTGATACATTACCAGGATATTATGGTTTAGCTGAAGGTTCTTGGAAATATTTTGCAAAACAATGGAAAGTTGATTACGAGTGGTTAAAAGGAAGATTTAAATCTAAAGAGCTAATGGAAGCGAAAGGTAACTCTCTTTCACTATTTGCAGATGGTGTAATTCATGAAGAAAATGCAAAATATAATGGTGGAAGTACAATCAAAGCTTTAGTTTGTATTGGAAATGGTATTTCAACTGTAACTGATGTAAAAAGAATTAAAGAGGCTTTAGACAAGTTAGAATTAGTTGTATTTATTGATCCTTATGTAAATGATGCTGCTGTTATTACAACAAGAACAGATAATCTATTCTTATTGCCAGCTGCTTCACAAGTAGAGACTTCGGGAACTGTTGTAAACACAGGAAGAAGTGTTCAATGGAGAAGTAAAGTTGTTGAACCTTTATATGAAGCTAGAGTTGACCATGAAATTTTATTTGATTTTGCAAAAAGAATGGGATTCTATAATGAATTAGTTGCAGGAATGGGTAAAGGAGATAATTTCCAATGGCCAGAAGATGCAACAAATGAAATTGCAAGAGCATTAAAAACAATTGGTATGACAGGTGTTACTGCTGAAAGAATTAAAAAACAACAAGAGAATTGGCATCTGTTTAATACTACAACACTTCAAGGAACAGGAGAGTTTAGTAAAGAGTATTATGGTTTACCTTGGCCATGTTGGACAACAACACACCCTGGAAGCCCAGTATTATATAACACTACTTTACCAGTATCTCAAGGTGGTATGGGGTTTAGAGCAAACTTTGGTTTAGAAAAAGATGGAGTGAGTTTACTTGCTGCTGATGGAAGTTATCCAAAAGGTTCTAAAGTAAAAGGTGGTTATGCAGAAATTACTGGTGCAAATATCGAAGCATTAGCTGGAATTACTTTAACTGAAGAAGAGAAAAAGTTAGTTGAAGGTAAGAACTGGAAAAATGATGATAGTGGAATTTTAGTTAAGTATGCACTTGCTGCTGGACTTGTACCTTATGGAAATGCAAGAGCTATGACTATTGTTCCTTCTTTTGCTGATCCAATTCCAAAACATAGAGAACCTTTACACTCATTTAGACCTGATTTAGTTGAAAAATATCCATCTATTAAAGATAAGACTAATCACTTTAGAGTTGATGTTAGATATGAATCTGAGCAGAAAAAACAAGTTTGGGTAAATGATTTCCCAATTAATATTGTTTCAGGAAGAGTTGTTGAGCATATGGGAACAGGAACAGAAACAAGAGCTAGTAAATATTTAGCTGAGTTAAGCCCTGAAATGTATGGAGAGTTACATCCAAATACTGCATCAAAATTAGGTGTTAAGCATGGTCAAATGATGTGGGTTCATGGAACAACTGGTAGAAAGATTAAGATTAAATGTAAAGTTAGTCTAAGAGTAGCTGAAAATAATGTATTCTTACCACAAAACTTTTCTGGATGGTGGAGTGGAGAAGATTTAACACATAGATACCCAGATAAAACAGCTCCATATGCAATGGGTGAAAACTCAACACAAGTAACTAGTTATGGTTTTGATCAGCAAACAGCTTGTCCAGAAACAAAATGTTCACTTGTTAGAATAGAAAAAGCGTAAAGGAAGTAATCATGAGTAATAAAATAAATTTTTCAAGTATGAAGTTTTACTGTGATGAAAATCTTTGCATTAACTGTAATGGATGTGTAGTTGCTTGTAAAGAGGCTCACGAAGTTCCAGTTGGAGTTAATAGAAGAAAAGTTGTAACTGTAAATGAGGGTGTTGTAGGAAAAGAGTTCTCTATTTCTATGGCTTGTATGCATTGTGATGATGCTCCTTGTCAACAAGTTTGTCCAACAGATTGTTTTTATATCAGAACAGATGGAATTGTTTTACATGACAAAGACAAATGTATTGGTTGTGGATATTGTCTCTTTGCTTGTCCTTTTGGTGCTCCACAGTTCCCACAAGATGGTGCTTTTGGTACAAAAGGTAAAATGGATAAATGTACTATGTGTGCAGGAGGTCCTTTAGAAACTAATACTCCAGAAGAGTTCCATAAATATGGACAAAATAGAATTAGTGAAGGAAAAGTTCCTATGTGTGCTTCAATGTGTTCAACTAAAGCCTTACTTGTAGGAGATGCAAATGAAGTTGCTTTAATTAAAACATATAGAGCTACAAGCAAAGGAAAGGGAATTGCAACTCCTTCTTATGGTTGGTAAGGAATAATTTATGGAAAAAAGCTCATTTTTTGAAAGAAATAGGGCATATATCTTTACACTTCTAGGTCTTGGAGTTGTTGGATTTGTATTTATTAATTTCTTAATGATAATGGATTGGGGATACTTAATTAAGTACACAATCCATGTTTTAACAGGTGGAAATATTGATGGGATTTTAACTCCAGCAGATTCTACTTATAAAGAGATGGTAAATAGAGCATTTGGACCAAACTATGAAGCTATTGCTCCTGAGATTATAAGAGCAAGTAATGAAAGACAACTATATATTTGGTGGGTTTTTGTTGCTGAAATTGCTATTTTTTGTGTAATGTACACAATAAGTGGTAGAAAAGAGGCAAAAATAACAAGACCAAATGATCAGGTTGAAGTTTTTTCTTTAGTTCATAGAGCAATAATTTGGTTAAATGTATTCATTATCTTAGCTTTAATTATTACAGGTTTTAATATAACTTGGAGTTTAAGAAGCGAGGGTGGTTATATTCCATATATTTTAAGAGGTACTCATGAAGTTACAGGACTTATATGGTTCCCTGTTTGGTTATTGATGAGCATAATTGCATTTAAGGATTTAAAAATCTTATCAAAAAATAGCCTAATAGCTAAAATTACTCTTCCAGGAAGTTATAAACCAATGCAAAGAATTATATTCCTTGTATTTGTGATGATGGGAGCAGGATTGCTATTTAGTGGATTTTTAATTTGGTTTATTCATCCAGATGCATATACAAATGCTCAATTTATACAGTTTAAAAGAGCATTACTTTATGTTCATTTTGGTGCAAGTGTTTTAATAATGTTCTTCTTAATGGATTTTGTATATTCAACTTTAGTTGCTGTAAAAGGTAACTTAAAAGGTTTGATTACTGGAAAATATCCAAGAGAGTATTTAGAACAGTTAGCTCCAGATGTGTTAGCTGATATAGAAAAAGAGAAGGCAAAAAGATGACAGCTCTTTTTAAAGGGGGAGATAACTCTCTCTCTTTTTTTAAAAAAGATAAAATAAACTCTAAAAAAGTTATTGTAGATAAATTTTTTGAAGATAAATGTGAGAGTTTTGAGGATTTTGTAATAAAAGATGAGAAGATAGATTTTTATCTTAATGGTGAAAAACTAATTTCTGTTATGACTATAAAAGAGCATCAAGATGCTCATATAGTTGGATTTTTACTAAGTGAAGCAGTTATTTCTACTATTGATGATATAAAATCATTGAAAATAGACGAAGATGGTTTGAAAGTTTATGTTGAGGCTGATATCTCTTCAATATCTTATGAAAATCTATTTAAACATAAAACTTTAACATCTGGATGTTGTGTTGGAGTTACAGGAAATGCTGATTTAAGTTTTGATTGCTCTTTTGTGCAAACAAACTATCAAGTAAAATCTAGTCAAATTTTAAAACAGATGAGTGAATTTAATAAATCCTCAAAGCTCTTTGATGAGACAGGTTGTGTTCATAAAGCACAAATTGTTCTTGAAGATAAAACTATATTTGAAGCTGAAGATATTGGACGACATAATGCTATTGATAAAGTTGTTGGACTTGCAGCAATGAGTAAAAAAGATATAAGAAAATCTATTTTATATGTAACTGGAAGGTTATCAAATGAAATGGTTGTAAAGTGTGTAATGCATAAAATTCCAATAGTTGTGTCAAAAGCAGCTGTTACATTTGAAGGTATTAAAGCTGCTTCTTCACATGGAGTTACATTAGTTGGTTTTGCAAGAGAGCATAAAATGAATATTTATACGCATAGTTCAAGAGTAAAAGTTGATTAGATTAAACTTTTTACAATACAATCCTTTAGATTTAAATATAGATAAAAACTACTCTTTAGATAGTTTATCTACTAATTTTGAGTTTGAAAATCTTTGTAAAGAGTTTTTGAACTATTTCTCTTTTAAAAAATTAAAAACCTTCTCTTTTTCAAAAGAGGGTTTTCTAGGACTTATTTTTGAACTTAATTCAAAAATAGCAGTTAGTCTAGGAGAATCACAAGCTTTAATAGATGCTTGTAAAATGTATGAGAAATTAGGTTTTGAAATTACTTATTTGGATTTAAATAAAGATGGAACTGTTTGTTTAGATAAGTTAAAAAATGAAGATTTTGACTATATTTTTATCTCATCATATGTTATGGATACATTTTTAAAGACAGATTTAAATAGTTTAAAAACTTTAACAAATGCAAAAATTATCTCAAATGCAAGTGCAGATTTTTGTAAATATAGTGATATTATATATTTTGATAACTATAAACTTTGTGGATATTTTTTAAGTGGAGTTTTACTATTTAATGATGGATTTGAGCAGTTAAATATTGGATTTACAGATAGTTTAGCTATATATTCTTGTTTTAAGTCATATAAAAATATAAAAAAAGATATTAAAATAAAAGAGGTTTTTATAAAAAAATTAGAAGATAAGTTTAAAGATAATTTATACTATTTTGTAAATAATAAAAATACATTAAATAACTCATTTCATATAGCATTAAAAGGAATAAAAGCAAGAGATATTATAAGAACTTTAGCATTTGAAAATATATTTTTATCAAATGGTGAAGGTTGTAGTTTGGGCTTATCAAAACCTTCAAGAGTTATTCAAGCTATGGGTTTTGAAGAGAGTATTAGTAGGAATGCTTTAATTTTTAGTTTTAATGAAAATTATGAAGAAGAGATTATAAATAAAGTTGTAAATCTGATTTTTAAAAAATATGAGCAGATAAGAAGTTTTGAATAAGGAGTTTATATGAAAAAGAGTTTAACATATTTAAATTTTGAAGAAGCATGCAAAAAAAGCCTTGAGAAAACAAACCCTATTTCAAAAACAGAAGTTGCATACACTTTTGACTCTTTAGGAAAAGTTGTTAGTAAAGATATTATTTGTAAAAAAAATCTTCCATCTTTTAATAACTCAGCAATGGATGGAGTTGCTTGTAGAGTTGAAGATAGTGGAAAGGTATTAAAAATAGTTGATACTATATTTGCTGGTGATAAAAAAGCTTTTAAAGATTTAAATATCGGTGAATGTTATAAAATTATGACAGGAGCTAAAGTTCCTTCTTGTGTTGAAGTAATAATTCCAATAGAAAATTGCATACAAATAGATAGTTTTAGTGTAGAAGTTCCAAAAAATCTAAAATTAAATTCTAATATTAGATTTAAAGGCGAAGAGTTAAAAGAGGGTGATGTAATTATAAAAAAAGGAGAGAAGATAAACTCTTCTTCTATCGCACTTTTAGCTTCTCAAGGAATAAATGCTATTGAAGTTTATAGAAAAATTAAAATAGCTGTTATATCAACAGGAAATGAGTTAAAAGAGCCTTGGGAAAGTGCAAGTGAAGATGAGATTTATAACTGCAATGCAAGTTCAATCATTGCTTTATTAAAGGAGAACTCATTTGATGCTACTTATTGTGGAGTTGTTCCAGATAGTTTTGAAAAATCTGTAGATTTTATAAAGAGTTTAGAGGATTTTGATTTAATTATTACAAGTGGTGGAATATCTATGGGGGAGGCCGATTTTTTAGCTGAAGCATTTTTTAAATCTGGATTAGATATTGCTTATCATGGAGTTAATTTAAAACCAGGTCGTGCTATGATGCTTGGAAATTTGAATAAATCTATTGTTTTATCACTACCAGGAAATCCTTTGGCAGCAGTTATAAATGCATATATTTTTCTTTTACCAATAGCTAAAAAACTTCAAGGTGAAACAGATTTTTATCATGATTTTATAATTTGTAAAAATAAAAAATCATTTAGAGTAAAAGATGGAAGGGTAGAGGCTGTTTTAGGAAGAGTTATAAATGGAGTTTTTGAAGTTACAAGAGATAATAAATATGGCTCTGGAATGATAAGTCCAATATGTGAAAGTAACTCTTTAATGATTAGTTCAGGTGAAGCAGATACTATAGAAGAGGGTAAAGTATTAAAGATTTTAGAGTTTAACAATAATTTTATTGATGAAAAAGTGAATTTTTTAAATTATTAAAGATAATTTAGCAACTATTTGATAAGCTTTTGTTTTTAAAGAAAAAGGAACATAAATGAAAAAATTATTGATAGGATTTGTAGTTTTAATAGTAGCTGGAGCTATTTTTTTTACTATAAATAGGTCAGTTGATAAGGCAGTTAATCTAAAAATTGAAGAGTTAAATCAAAATGGTTTTTCTATAACTCAAAATAATTCTAATCTTCCAATGAAGATAAGAAAAGATGGTGAAATCCAAGTTATAGATGCTATAAAAGCATTAGATTTTATAGTTAAGAATATAGAAGAGAGCCAAGCAAAAGAGGTTTTTGTTGAGTTTTTAAATATTTTTGATAGTCAATCAAAACAGTTAGCAATTGAGGGTACAAAGTTTGATTATGATTTCTCTTTAAATATTTTCACAAAAGAGATGAAAGCAGATTTATATTTAAAGGAGTTATCAGTTGTATTACAAAATGAGTTAGAAAATAGTGAAGATGAAGCTAGTAAAGAGCTTTTAAGTATCTTAAAACAAAAGGCTATTCACTTAAAAGTAGATGACAAAATGAACTTTACTTTAGATGATATTGCATTTAGTAATAGTGGCTCTTTAATATCATTAAGAGGAATAAATGGAGATAAAAATAGTTTAAATATTGCTTTATTTAAAATTATTGGCGCAAATAATGAAAGTTTTGTCTTAGAAGATATGAAAAGCTATTACAAAGAGATTGAAAAAAATATAGATACTAAATTTTCAGTTTCTAATCTATCACTAGAAAGTGAATTTGTAAAAATGGGTATAAAAAATATCTTATTTGATGGCTCTTCTAAAAATATAAATGACAAAGTTAGTACAAAAGATAAAATCTCTTTTGATGAGTTCTCTTTTATTAGTAATGATGTTCAAAGCTTGATAAATGGTTCAAATATAATAAATGTAAAAAATAGTGAGATAAATTTTTCTTTGGATAATTTACCATATAAACAGTACAAAGAGTTAATGAAAGTTATAGATAGTGAAGATGAAGATATTTTTTCAAAAGCTTTTGATAGTTTTTTTGAAGAGCTTGTAAAAAGTGATGTAAAAGTTTCATCTTCTGGAGTTTCTTCTTCATTTTCTCAAAATTCTGAGAAGATTTTTGAAAAACTAAGATATGAAGCAAATTTATCTTTAAATAAAAATATGAAACCAGCATTAGTTAGTGGATTAAATGATATTTTTGAAAAAATTGATATAAAAATTGATTTAGATAAAGTTTCAGCAGATAAGTTAATCTTACCTTTAAAAGAGAGTTTAGGATTAAATTATAAAGATATTGCAAATGATGATTTAAAGAGATTTGAGATATCTTTAAAAGATGGTATTTATATAAATGATATTAAATTATTGGAAGAAAAAGATTTAAAATTTACTCAACAAGAGAGTGATTTTGAATATTATGATGATGAAAATCTTACGACTTCTTATGATATGATTGGTGAAAATCTTTTAAAAATAACTTTTGGGTATAAATCTTCTTTAAATGAAAATAGTCAAAAAGGATTAGTTGTATCTTTTCCTCAATTAAAAGATAAATCAAGAGTTGTTTCTACTATTTTAGGAGATTTAAAAGAGATAAATGTTTATGAACCAAATAGTGAGCTTTTTACTATAAATCCTTATGAAAGTATTAAAAATAGCTTTTTAGCTATTGAAGCTTATGATGATACTTTGAGTGAAAATTCACTAAAAGAGTTTAGCATAATCTTAAATATCAAAGATTTTGAAGCTGAGATTTTGGAGATAAATTTTAGAGCATACTCAATTGGTTCAACTGATCCAAATGGAACTATAAATTATGAGATAGTTCCAAAAATAGGAACTAGTTTTACAAAAGATGAACAACAGTATCCTGTAAAAATTTCTGATATTGAATTATCTGAAGTAATTGAGCAAAAAGTAGAGTAAAATTATTTAGAAAGCCTTGCTTTCTAAATAGCCTTTTTTGTTTTCATAATCTCTTTTTCTATTAGTATAAATAAAAAAGGGATTAAAGAGTATATAAATAGTTTTAAACTAAATAAAAATCCCCATTTGTAGTGTTTCATAGCATTGTATAAAGCTATACAAAAAAATATAAAAAATATTCCATGCATCATTCCAAATATTTTAACAGCCATAGGTTCTTCAAAGAGATATTTTAGAGGCATTGCCAGAAAAACTAGTATTAAATAAGAGATTCCTTCAATTATAGATATAGCTCTAAATTGAGAAAACTTCGTTCGTAACATTTCACACCTTTTGTTTTTTCTTTTAAGTATAGTAAACTATTCTTTATGAAAGGTTAATATAACACCATTTTAAGTAGAATCCACACCATGAATATAGAAAATAAAAATATAATATTAACAACACTAAACTCAAGATTTTCGCACTCAAGTCTATCTTTAAGATACTTGTTTGCAAATCTAAAAGAGTTAAAAGATGAAGCAAAGATTTTAGAGTTTGTAATAAATAGCCAAAATCAAACAATAGTTGAAGAGATTTTAGAGTACAAACCAAAAATTGTATTAATCTCAACATATATTTGGAATGCTCAAGATGTAGCTGAAATTGTAAAATATATAAAACTAATAAGCCCAAATACAATAGTAGCTCTTGGAGGTCCAGAGATTAGTCATCTTCCTCATAGAGTAGATTTTGAAATGGCTGATTACTTTATGTTTGGCGAGGGTGAAATAAGTGTTTATAACTTATGTAAAAATATCTTAGGTGGAATTAGACCAAAAGATAAGATAATTCATGCAAAGCCAGTTGAATTTGATAAAATTGAACTACCATATGATTATTACAGTGATTTTGATATAAAAAATAGGCATATTTATATAGAAAGTAGCCGTGGTTGCCCTTTTACTTGTGAATTTTGTCTATCTAGTATTGACAGTTCAATGAGATATCTTCCTATTGATGTTTTTTTAAATGAGATTGATAAACTCTGGAATAGGGGTGCACGAAACTACAAGTTTATAGATAGAACTTTTAATCTAAAAATATCTTATGCAAAAGCAATATTAGACTATTTTTTAGCAAAAGATGATGACTATTTTTTACACTTTGAGGTAATTCCTGATAATTTTCCACCTGAGTTAAGAGAGCTTTTGAAAAAGTTTAAAGCAGGAAGTTTGCAACTTGAAGTTGGTATTCAAACTCTAAATTTAGATGTTGCAAAAAATATAAACAGAAATCTAAAAATTGATAAAATAAAAGAGAATCTAGCATTTTTGAGTTCTGAGACAAATGCTCATATGCATATTGATTTAATTGTAGGACTTCCTAGTGAAACAATTGATAGTTTTGCACAAAATCTTAATTTGCTTTATACTTTGAGTAGTGGTGAAATTCAAATTGGAATTTTAAAAAAACTATCTGGAACTACCTTAAATAGGCATGATGAACTACATGGTATGGTTTATAATCCAAACCCACCTTATGATATTTTACAAAATAATCTAATACCATTTGAGCTTATGCAAGATATGAAAAGATTTGCTAGATTTTGGGATATTGTTTACAATAGTGGAAATTTTGTAAAAACTTCAAAACTACTTTTTAAAGATGGTAAAGTGTTCAAAAACTTTTTTGATTTTAGTAAGTGGATATATAAAAGAAGTGAAAGTACTTTTAAAATCTCTCTGGATAGGGTTGCAGAGTATTTGTTTGAGTATTTAAGCCGTGATTATGAAGAGGAGCTTTTGGTAAAAACAATTTTGGATGATGTGATGATGATAGAGGGTAGAAAAATACCACCATTTTTGAAAAAGTATAAAAAATATGAGAAGGATTTTATTCAAATTGAACAAAGCAGGGCAAATAAAAGACAGATTTTAAGGATAACCTAAATTATATATTCTTTTAGATAAAATCTATGCTATTTTATTTTTGGGGTTTTTTTTGAATCAAGCAGTACACAACAAATTAGTAAGTTTTATATGGCAAATAGCAGATGATTGTCTAAGAGATGTATATGTAAGAGGTAAATACAGAGATGTTATTTTACCTATGGTAGTTCTTAGACGACTTGATGCTTTACTAGAACCTACAAAAGAAGCTGTACTTGAAGAGCTTAGATTTCAAAAAGAAGAAGCTCTTTTCACTGAGCTTGATGAAATGGGATTACAAGATGCAAGTGGATATGTGTTTTACAATACAAGCAAATGGACACTGCAAAAACTTTTTGATACAGCAACAAACTCAGCACAAATGCTTGAAGCAAACTTTACAGAATATTTAAATGGCTTTAGCAAAAATGTTCAAGAGATAATAGAAAAATTTAAATTAAAATCTCAAATCAAACACATGGCAGATAAAGATGTGCTTCTTGATGTGTTAGAAAAATTCACAAGTTCTTATATAAATCTTACAGATAAAGAAGCAGTTGATCCAGATGGTAAAAAACTACCACCTCTTACAAATCTTGGTATGGGATATGTTTTTGAAGAGCTTATTCGTAAATTCAACGAAGACAACAACGAAGAAGCTGGAGAACACTTCACTCCAAGAGAAGTAATTGACCTTATGACACATATTGTATTTGACCCAATCAAAGATAATTTACCACCTGTTATGACTATTTATGACCCAGCGTGTGGAAGTGGTGGAATGCTAACAGAATCTCAAAACTTTATAAAAGATGAAGATGGAGAGATAAAAGCAAAAGGTGATGTGCTTTTATATGGAATTGAGATAAACGATGAAACATATGCTATTTGTAAATCAGATATGATGATAAAAGGAAACAATCCTGAAAATATAAAAAATGGCTCAACTTTGAGTACAGATATGTTTGCAGGAATAAAATTTGACTTTATGCTCTCAAACCCTCCCTATGGAAAATCGTGGGCAAGTGAACAAAAATATATCAAAGATGGAAAAGATGTAATAGATAGTAGATTTATAGTAAATCTTGCTGATTATTGGGGAAATAGAAGTGATGTTGATGCGACTCCAAGAAGTAGTGATGGACAATTACTGTTTTTAATGGAAATGGTTGGAAAAATGAAACCATCATCTTCAAATGGAATAGGGAGCCGTATTGCATCTGTTCACAATGGAAGTTCACTATTTACTGGTGATGCAGGTGGTGGAGAGAGCAACATAAGAAGATATATAATAGAAAATGATTTATTAGATGCTATTATCCAACTTCCAAATAACCTTTTTTATAATACTGGAATTACTACTTATATTTGGCTTCTTTCAAACAACAAAGCCAATACAAGAAAAGGTAAAGTACAACTAATAGATGCAAATAATTTATATTCAAAACTTAGAAAAAATCTAGGTGATAAAAACTGCGAATTAGAGTCTAAACATATCTCAAAAATTATGGAAATTTATTCAAAATTCCAAACTTGTGATGATGAAATTGATGGTAAAAAAATCTCTTCTAAAATCTTTGATAATAGTGATTTTGGATACTATAAAGTACAAATTGAGAGACCAAAAAGATTAAAAGCTCAATTTAGAGATGATTTAATAGAGACTCTAAAATATGATAAGACTCTTGAAGAGGCTATGATATGGTGTGAAAATGAGTATAAAGATGAGTGTTATAACGACTTAGGAAAACATAAAAAAACCATAGAAGAATACTTAGATAAAAATGATATAGAATTAAATACAAAACAACTAAAATCACTTCTTTCAAAAGAGTTATGGAAGAAGCATAAAACACTTGTTGATACTGCAAAACTACTAAAAGAAAAAATAGGAACTACTACTTATGATGATTTTAATATTTTTAAAGAATTAGTAGAAAAAGTATTAAAAGAGCAAAAAATAACTCTAAGTGCAAGTGAAAAAAACATGATGCTAAATGCCGTATCTTGGTATGATGAAACAGCACAAAAGGTTATTAAAAAGGTATCTAAAATAGGTGGTGATAAGCTAGAAAAACTTTGTGATTACTTAGGATGTAAAGAAGATGAACTATCAGATTTCGGATATTATCCAACTGGTAAAAAAGATGAGTTTGTGGAATATGAAAGCGATACAGATTTAAGAGATAGTGAAAATATACCTTTAAAAGATAATATTTACCAATACTTCTTAAAAGAGGTAAAACCTCATGTGCAAGAAGCTTGGATAAATCTTGATAGTGTAAAAATAGGATATGAAATAAGCTTTAATAAATATTTTTATATACATAAACCATTAAGAACACTAGATGAAGTAGCTCGTGATATACTTGAACTTGAAAATGCAAGTGATGGACTTATCAAAGAGATTTTAGGATTATAAGATGGAAATAATTACACAAGAGTATAAACAATTTTTATTTGATATTAAATCAAAAATCCAATCAGCTCAACTAAAAGCACATATAAAAGTAAATGAAGAGATGTTGAAGCTCTATTGGGAAATAGGCTCAATGATAATATCAAAACAAAAAGAGTCTTCTTGGGGAGATAAGATTTTAGAAAATATTAGTAAAGATTTAAAAGAAGAGTTTCCTGCTTTACAAGGATTTTCACTAAGAAATATTCATTATATGAAAAAATGGGTTTTATTTTATTCAAATAGTCAGCAGTCTATTGACGAAATTGTGCAACAGCTTGTTGCACAAATTTTTCAAATACCTTGGGGACATAATATTCATATTATCTCAAAAGTTAAAAACATAGATGAAGCACTATTTTATATCTCTAAAACTATTGAAAATAACTATTCAAGAGCACAGCTTGTAGAACAGATGAGCAAAGAGTTATATCTAAGAAGTGGCAAAGCTATCACAAATTTTGAGAGTAAACTTCTAAAAACACAATCAGCTCTAGCAAATGAAATCACAAAAGACCCATATAATTTTGATTTTCTAACTCTTAGAGAAAGTTATGATGAAAAAGAGTTAGAAGAAGCTCTTATGCAAAATATGACTAAATTTTTATTGGAGTTAGGAAGTGGATTTGCATTTGTAGGGCAACAATACAAAATAACAGTAGATAAAAACGACTTCAAAATCGATTTACTTTTTTATCATGTAAAACTACACTGTTTTGTAATTGTAGAGCTTAAAACAACAGATTTTAAACCTGAATATACAGGGAAACTAAACTTTTATATAACAGCAGTAGATGAACAAATAAAAACTAAGTTTGATAACCCAACAATAGGAATACTAATTTGCAAATCAAAAAGTGATATGATAGTGGAATATGCACTTAGAAATGTAAATACACCAATAGGTATAAGCGAGTATCAACTAACTGAAATACTTCCAAAAGAGTATCAATCATCACTTCCTACTATTGAGCAAATAGAAGCAGAGCTAAAAGGTTTTGAAAATGAATAAATTAGAAAAATATTCGTCTTATAAAGATAGTGAAATAAATCCTTTTCTAGAATTTCCAAATCACTGGGATATAAAACGATTTAAACATTTGTTTTCTTTTGGAAAAGGTTTAAATATTACTAAGGAAAACTTAGAAGAAACAGGTGTAGAATGTGTTAATTATGGAGAAATACATTCTAAGTTTGGATTTAAAATAAATCCTAATATTCATAAATTAAAATGTGTTAATGAAAGTTATTTGAAAAATGGTAGTAAATCATTATTAAATATAGGAGATTTTGTATTTGCTGATACTTCTGAAGATATAGAAGGTTCAGGTAACTTCACGCATTTAATAGGGGATAGAAAAATTTTTGCAGGTTATCATACTATGATTTGTCGTCCTCAAAAAACATTAAATTCAAAATTTTATGCCTATCTATTTGATTCTAAAAATTTTCGTTCTCAACTGCATGAGAAAGTAAAGGGAGTTAAAGTTTATAGCATTACTCAAAATATTTTAAAAGACACATTTGTTTGGATACCAAAAGATAGTGAACAAACAAAAATAGCCTTTTTCCTTGATGAAAAAACAGCTCAAATTGATGAAGTTATTAGTCAAAAAGAAAAACTAATTGAACTTTTAAAAGAGCGAAAACAAATCGTTATCAATGATGCAGTAACAAAAGGTTTAGACAAAGATGTAGAGTTTGTAGATAGTGGTGTTGAATGGATTGGAAAAATACCAAAACATTGGGAAATAATTAAAGTAAAGAATATTTTTAAATTGATAATAGAACCTGCACCAAAAGCAAATGAAGAAGAATTACTTTCAATATACACAGATATTGGAGTTAGACCAAGAAAAGAATTGGCAGAAAAAGGAAATAAAGCTTCAACAACTGATGGCTACTGGAGAGTCAAAAAAGGTGATTTTATTGTAAATAAACTTCTTGCATGGATGGGTGCAATTGGATTATCAGAATATGAGGGAGTTACAAGTCCAGCTTATGATATTTTAAGAGCAAAAAAAGATATTGTAGGAATATATTATCATGAACTTTTTAGATTAAAAGTTTTTTCACAAGAGATGAAAAAGTATTCAAGAGGTATCATGGATATGAGATTAAGACTTTATTTTGATAAATTTGGAGATATTTCAATCCCTTATCCATCGTATGATGAACAAATCAAAATCGTAGAATATATTGAAAATCAAACATCAAAAATAGATATTGCCATAGAATTGCAACAAAACTATATAGCAAAACTCAAAGAGTATAAAGCATCACTTATTGATAGTGTAGTAACTGGAAAAGTAAAGGTGTAACAATGAGTGATAATTTAGTTCATGATTCAACAAAAACAATTAAACCTATAATTCATCAATTCTTAATTGCATTAGAAAACTGTTTTGAAATGCAAAATGGTGAATCAATTTGGATTGAAAAGTATGGTGATGTTACAAACTCAAGTGGAGAACAAGTAGAAGTTAAAGATTATCAAAAGAATTTAACAGATTTAGACCACAATGTTTGGAAAACTTTAAAAAATTGGTTAGATGATGGATTTGATATATCTTATTATCATAGTTTAATTTTATTAACTACACAAACTATTAGTCCAACTTCAAAATTTATTGATTGGAACAATAAAAATAAAGATGAAAAACATTTAATATTAAATTTAATATTAAAAGAATTTAGTAAACAAAAAGAAAAATCTGACACAACACAGAAGCTGCTAAATTATGTTTTAGATTCTAGCAAAAATGCTAAGTTGTTAGATATTTTAGAAAAATTTATAATTCAAAGTGAAGCTGAAAATGATGAGACTTTATATAAAAGATTAATAGAAACTAAAGCAACTGGTGTAATCTCAGATAAGAAAAATGACTATATAAATTCTTTAATTGGTTTTATAGTTAATCCAGAAATTACTTCTAATGGATGGGAAATTACATATCAATCTTTTCAAGCTAAAGCTACATCTCTATTAGAAGAATTTAACTCAAAAACTGTAATTTTTCCAGCAACTTATCGAATTATAATGGCAACATCAGATGAAGAAGCAGAACATTCAAACTATACTTTTGTGAAAAAAATAGATGAAATCAATCATAAAGAAGTCAAAAGCGATGCTATATCAGACTTCATATATACTAGAAAAATAATATTTGAAGAATTAACTAAATATCAAATATTAACTAAACACTATGATAATTATGAAAAAGAGATACATGATACTTACAATTCAAAATATAGTACGGCTTCATTAGAAACTAATAATACTAACCTTACAAAAAAATCAAAAATTTTTTATAATAACGTAATTGGGGCTGATGCTCCAAGTTTTAGAAATTTTCATGATACTCCTAAACGATTTAGAAATGGTCTTTTACATCAAATGGCAGATAACGATAGTGATGAAAATCAAAGAAAAATAATTTGGAAATTAAAGGTAGATGAAGATGAATAAATTTATTGATAGTATCTACAAAATACATAATAATCCATTTGTTTTGACTCCTTTAATTGTGGCATTTTATGAACAATTAGAAAAAAAACCAAAAAATATTTTATTAGCATATATTGTTTTACCACTAGTATTAAATGAGCGAAGTAAACAAACACTTCAAACGGTTAGAATAACAAGTAACATTCATACTTTTATAGACAGTAAGGAAAAATCAAAAAGGGAAAATGTCTTTGGTCTACCTGAGAGAATCAAAAACTATAAAGAGATAACAAATCAGTGTATACAACATGCAGTTAATAATCAATGGTTAAAAATCAATGAAGATTTGTCTATTGAGTGCCTAAAAAGAGTTGAAAATAAAGTTGAAAATTTGAATCAATCATTTAAGGCTTCATCAAATTTGCATAAAATTTTTAGAGATTTAGATGCAGTAACAATATATAGATTATTGGGAGTAAAAGAACTATGAAAAGTTATGTAAAATACTTAGGTATTGTTGATAAATCAAATAAAATACATTATGTAGAGTTTAATACAGGTGTTAATGTAATCACAGGTAAATCATCTACAGGTAAAAGTGCAATGATTGAAATATTTGATTATTGTATGGGAAGTAGTGAGTTTAATATTCCATCTGGAATTATTACACATAGTGCGGATATATATTTTATGGTTTTAGCTATCAAAGATACTTTTATTACAGTAGGAAGAAGTCCAAATTGGTCAAAAAAATTTTTAAAATTTGAATCAGAATTACCTAATACAGAAAATATAAAAAAAGAATATTTTGAAAAAAGCTATTTTTCTAAAGATTTCAATGTGGATTTGGGTCATTATTTAGGCTTAGATATAATGGATATTGATGAAGATTTAGAAGATAGAAATTATAGAAAAAATAATGCTAAAAAAGGTCGTCCTTCAATTAGAAATATGATACCTTTTTTGTTACAACATCAGAATTTAATAGCTAATAAACATTCTTTATTTTATCGGTTTGATGAAAAAGAAAAAAGAGAGCAAACAATAGATCAATTTAAAATTTTTGCAGGTTTTGTTAAGCAAGAATATTACACTATCAAGCAAAGTTTAGCAGAAGAACAAAGATATTTAAAAAGCTTAGAAAATCAACAAAAAGCAATAATTCAGCTCAATGAATTTAATACTCAGAGATTAGATGGTTTATTAAATGAATATTATGCGATTACTGGTAATATATTAATCGATGAAACCATAATGCAAATACTTATAAATCCTGCAAATACATTAAAAAAACTTGAAGCAAAAAATGTTTCAGCTAATTACGAATCAGAGCAAAGTTTAAAAGAGCTTAAAGAATTTAGAAATAAAAAAAATGAACTTTATGCAGAAAAAAGGATTTTACAATACAAACTCAATGATATCTCATCTTCAATTGAATATGCAAATAAACATTTTCATAGTATAGAAAATATGACCAATGAAAGTGAAGAGGAAGTAAAAGTATCAGAATGCCCTTTTTGCCATACATTCAATGAGAAAATTTTAAATGAAACAAATAAGTTAGAAAATGCTATTAGTTGGCTAAATAATGAGCTTTCAAAATCAAATTATTTGCTTGATTCGTTTGAAAGTGATAAAAAAGAGATTCAAGAAAAGATTAGTGGTTTAGATAAAAAAATTAGAATAATTTATCAAAAAATTAATAAATTAGAAGGAATTACTAGTAGTTTAGAAAAAAATAGAAGCTTAGAGGAACAAGGTCTAAAAGTTAAGCTTAAAATTGAAAATTTACTGGAAAGTTTGGTTAATGGTGAAAGTTCTAATCTTGAAGAAGAGCTTAGAATTTCAAGAGAAAAAATAAAAAGTTATGAAAAAGATTTAGAAGAAAAATTCGATATTGATAAAAAATTATCAAATGCCGAGAAATATATAAATGCTGAAATGAAGAAAATTGGTGAAAAATTTGATTTTGAAAAATCATACAAACCAATCAATTTAAAATTCTCATTGGAAAGTTTTGATTTATGGGATGAAAAATATAATAATGGAAAAATTGAAAAAATTTATCTGCGATCTATGGGAAGTGGTGCAAATTGGTTATATAGTCACTTAACTTTATTTTTAGCTATTCATAAATTTTTTTGTTCTCTTGGTGATAAATCTTTAATTCCACCAATTTTATTTTTAGATCAACCTACACAAGTATATTTTCCTACTACAATAAAAGATAATGAAGATGAGTTTGATGCTAAAAAGATAGAAGATAAAAAAGGGGATAAAGATAGTAACCTTGATGAAGATATAAAAGCCGTAACTAATATTTTTAATCAACTTGTATCTTATTGTAAAAAAACATTTGAAGAAACAGGTATAGAACCACAAATTATTGTTACAGATCATGCAGATCATTTAGAGTTAGATGGAATTGAATTTGAAGACTTAGTAAATGGTAGAAGATGGAGAAAAGATAGAGGATTCATAGATGAACAATAATCCAAATATCCTAATCTACCAAAACGAAAATGGTAATATAAAAGTAGATGTTATGTTTGAAGATGGTTCAATATGGCTATCTCAAGCTCAAATTTGTGAAGTATTTGGTAAAGCAAAATCAACAATAAGTGAACATATTAAAGCAATATTTGAAGAGGGTGAATTAGATAAAAATTCAGTTGTTCGGAATTACCGAACAACTGCAAATGACGGTAAAAACTATGATGTAGAGTATTATAACCTTGATATGATAATAGCCATTGGTTTTAGAGTTCGTTCATCTACTGGTACAAAATTTAGGATTTGGGCAAATGACAAATTAAAAGAGTACATCACAAAAGGTTTTGTACTAAATGATGAAAGATTTAAAAATGGCAATTCAATGGGCTATTTTGATGAACTCCAAAAAAGACTTAGAGATATTAGAATCTCTGAGAAGTTTTTTTATCAAAAAATCAAAGACATCTATATGACAAGTATTGACTATGACCCAAAAGATGAAAAAACAATAGAGTTTTTTAAAATTGTTCAAAATAAGCTACTTTGGGCAGTATCATCTCAAACAGCAGCTGAACTTGTACATAATAGAATAGATATGAGTAAACCTCTTTTAGGTATGAGTTCATATGATAAAGAGAGTAAAAATGTAACAAAAAAAGATGTGAGTATTGCTAAAAACTATTTAAACGAAGAAGAGATAAAGCTCTTAGGATTACTTGTTGAGCAATATTTAGCATTTGCAGAGACTATGGCAATGCAAAGAACACCTATGTATATGAAAGATTGGATAGCAAGACTAGATGCTGTTATATCTTTAAATGGTAGAGAGTTACTAACTCATGCAGGAAAAATAAGCCACGATATAGCAAAAGCAAAAAGTGAATTAGAGTATCAAAAGTTTAAAGATGAACAAAAGAAAATAGAAAAAATAGAAAGTTTAAAAGAGCTAGAAGTTGATATTAAGGGGTTAAAATGATAGTAAGTCAAACTAACGAAGAAGCATTAGAGAGTTGTATTGAAAGTTCTTTATTAGAACAAAGTTTTGTCAGGGGTGAAAACAAAGATTTTAATAAAGATTATGCGATTGATGAAAAGAGATTTTGGGATTTCTTAGAAACAACACAAGCAGATGAGCTAGAAAAACTAAAAAAAGACCCACAATATAAACTAAAAATCATCCAACGACTTGATAAGATGATTAAGAAGTATGGGATTTTAAAAATCCTAAAAAAAGGTCTTGATGTAGATGATGCTCATTTTAAATTTTTCTTTATTGCACCTTTGGCTTCAAGTGGGCAAGAGTTACAAAAAAGATTTGCTTCAAATGTTTTTAGTGTAACAAGACAAGTAACTTTCTCAAAAACAAATCCACTTTTAGAGCTTGATATGGTTCTGTTTATAAATGGATTACCAATTATTACAATGGAACTTAAAAATCATTGGACAGGACAAAATGCAAGATATCATGGTATTAAACAATATAAAGAAGATAGAGACCCAAAAGAGCCTTTATTAAACTTTGCACGATGTTTAGTTCATTTTGCTATTGATACTGATGAAGCATTTATGACTACAAAATTAGAAAAAGATAAAACTTTCTTCTTGCCTTTTAATAAAGGTAATAATTTTGGAGCTGGAAATGAAGTAAATCCAAATGGACATAAAACTTCTTATATTTGGGAAGAGATATTTAGTAAAAATTCATTAGCAAACATCATCCAGCACTTTGTAAGACTAGATGGTGAAACACTTTATTTCCCAAGATACCATCAACTTGATGTTGTTAGAAAATTAATAAACGATGTAAGCCAAAATGGTGTTGGAAAAACTTACCTTATACAACATAGTGCTGGAAGTGGAAAATCAAACTCTATTACATGGAGTGCATATCAGCTAATCGAAGCTTATCCAATAAGCGAAAATGTACAAGGAAGTAAAGGTTTGGATTATCCACTATTTGATAGTGTGATAATTGTAACTGATAGAAAACTACTTGATAAACAACTTCGTGATAATGTAAAAAGTTTTAGTGAACAAAAAAATATAGTTGCACCTGCATATAGCTCAAGTGAACTAAAAAGCAATCTTGAAAGTGGTAAAAAAATCATTCTTACAACTATTCAAAAGTTTCCATTTATCGTTGATGGAATTGCAGATTTAAGTGAAAAAAGATTTGCTGTGGTTATTGATGAAGCACACTCATCTCAAAGTGGTTTGGCTCATGGAAAAATGAATGAAGCAATGGGTAAAAAAGAGTTTGATGAAGAACTAGATGCTCAAGATTTAGTTTTAGAAGTTATGAAAAATAGAAAGATGAAAGGAAATGCTTCTTATCTTGCATTTACAGCAACACCAAAAAATACAACTCTTGAAAAATTTGGAACAAAACAAGAAGATGGAACTTTTAAACCATTTCATCTTTACTCTATGAAACAAGCTATTGAAGAGGGATTTATTTTAGATGTACTTTCAAACTATACAACTTATAGAAGTTATTATGAAATAGAAAAATCAATAGAAGATAATCCACTATTTGATACAAAAAAAGCACAAAAAAAGCTAAGAAGTTTTGTAGAAAAAAATCCATCTACAATAGCAACAAAAGTTGAAATAATACTTGACCATTTTATAGAAAAAGTTGTAAAGGCTAAAAAATTAAAAGGCAAAGCCAAAGGTATGGTTGTAACGGCTAATATTGAAACAGCTATTGTTTACTTTCAAGCTATAAATAAAAAGTTAGAGGAACTTGGAAATCCATTTAAAGCAATAATTGCCTTTTCAGGAAAAAAAGAGATAGATGGAATCGAATATACAGAAGATGATATGAATGGTTTTGTCTCAAAAGATATAAGTGAAAAATTTGATAGTGATGAGTATAAATTACTAGTAGTTGCAAATAAATTTTTAACAGGGTTTGACCAACCAAAACTATGTGCTATGTATGTAGATAAGAAATTTCAAGGTGTTTTAGCTGTTCAAGCACTATCAAGACTAAATAGAGCTGCACCAAAATATGGTAAAAAAACAGAAGATCTGTTTGTATTAGATTTTTTCAATAAAACGGAGGATATTAAAGCTTCGTTTGATCCATTTTATACATCAACGACGCTAAGTGAAGCAACAGATATAAATGTACTTCATGAGTTAAAAGATAATTTAGATGATTTAGGTGTTTATGAATCAAGTGAAGTTGATGAGTTTTTTGAGAAATATTTCAAAGGTGTTGATGCTTCAAAATTATCACCAATAATTGATATTTCAGCTCAAAGATTTAATATTGAATTAGAACTTGAAGATGAAGAAAAAGCAGATTATAAAATCAAAGCTAAACAGTTTGTAAAAATATATGGGCAAATGTCTTCTATTATGCCTTATGAGATAGTTGCATGGGAAAAACTATTTTGGTTTTTAAAGTTTCTAATTCCAAAAATGATTATAAAAGATAAAGACCAAGATAAACTAGATGAGTTGTTAAATAGTGTAGATTTATCAACTTATGGATTAGAGAGAGTTAAATTAGGAATTAGTATTGGGCTTGATGAAAGTGCAACACAACTTGACCCTCAAAATGCAAATCCAAGAGGAGCTCATACAAATTCTGAGAAAGATGAACTTGATAAAATAATAAACAGTTTTAATGAAAGATGGTTTAGTGGTTGGGCAGAAACACCCCAAGAGAGTAGAGAAAAAATTTTACATATAATAAAAAAAGTAAAACAACATAAAGATTTTGAAACAAAATATCAAAATAATCAAGATAGCCATACTAGAAAAATTGCCTTAGATAATATAATAAAGGAAGTAATGAACATAAATAGAAAAAAAGAGTTGGATTTGTATAGATTGTATGCAAATGAAGATGAGTTTAAAGTAGGAATATCAAACAGCATAGAGAGAATTTTGAGTTTAAGAGAGTATCATGAACTATAGAATGATTATTTTTTCGCTTTTAGTATTATATATTCTGGTAGATATTTTTCATACATATTTTATTAAGTAAGTGATATTTAACCACTTACTTAAACTATTTTTTAAATACTTTTGTAATTTTTGAAAAAATAGGAACTGCTAAAACTACAATATATCCTACAATTGCACCTAAAATAATTTCACTAAAAAATCCACCAAGAGGGATAGCTTTTATAATATTTTCAAGTGACTGTAAAATATGTGTTTCATGAGCTATGATTCCACCACCAACAGCAAGCATTGCAATTGTTCCAAGAACCCCAATATTTTTTATAATATAAGGCATAGATTTTACAAAACCATCACCTATTTTTTGTAAAGCAATACTTTTTTTCTCTTGCAAATAAAAGCCAATATCATCTAGTTTTATAATCAAAGCAACTATTCCATATACTAAAACGGTTGTTAAAATTCCTACACTTATTAAAACCATAAGTTTTGTTATAAAATCACTATTATCTAATAAACTTAAACTAATAACAATTATTTCAAAAGATAAAATAAAATCTGTTTTTATAGCACTTTTTACTTTTTGATCTTCAAAATCTTCATTTGAACTCTCTTTTTGAGCTGTTTGTTCATCTTCTTGATGATGACCAAATTTTTCTAAAATTGACTCAACTCCTTCATAAGCTAAATAAGCTCCTCCAATAATTAAAATAGGAGCAATAGCCCAAGGTGCAATATAACTTAAAAGTAAAACAACAGGAATAATGATAAATTTATTTATAAAACTTCCCTTTGCAATTTTATAAACAATTGGAAGTTCTCTTAAAGCTGCTTTTCTTTTTGCTTCAAGCCTTGCAACTTCTCTTATATGCTCAAGTTCTTTTATAATTTTTTGTTGAGTTTCTTCATCTAATTTTTTAACATTATTTTCAAACTCTTCAACATCTTTAGCTTTTTCAAGCTCTTTTTTTAGTATTTCTGAAGTTGTTTCATTTGTAAAGTTTGCAATAGCAGCAAGGTCATCTACTAAAAGACCACTAGATTTTATGCTTGCTAATTTTGTATAAGTTGCTATATCATCAAATAAAATACCTATGTCATCTAGTGAAGTTGCAAGAGACTTTGCAGTTGTAGCTGCTGTTTTTCCTGCAAGCGATCCAATATCATCTGCTAATATTGATAAATAGCCCAATAATCCAGCCATTAAATTCCTTTTTATAGTTTTAAAATTGAAATAGTATTAAAAATCTACTAAGATAAATATATACTCTAATAATTTTCTATATTCTCAAAACTCCAACCACCATTTTTAAGAAGTTGTATTAGAGTTTTTAGGTTCTCTTTTCCATCAAAATTATTACTAAACATAAAGTCATGCATTAGAAGAACTACTTTATCCTCTTTGCTTGAGAGTTTTTTTTCATATATTTTTTCCATAGAGTTATATATCTCTTGAGGAGTTAATATTGGTTTTCCATTTTTTTCATAAGCCCATTCTAAATCCCAACCATAAATATAATAGCCCTCATTATAGATATTATCATAACCAACAATCTCTTTTTCTCTTTGTGTTGTATCAATCATATTGTCATTTTTAGTAATTGTTGGAAGTCTAAAAACATTTCTTCCCGCAAGCCTTACTGGTAAAAAAGCAGATGAAGTATTTGAAATATTATCAACTCCTACTATTGAATTTGCTTTTTTTATATCTTCTACAACTAAAAGAGGATCACTATAAAACTTTCTATATCTATTATTTGCGTGAGAGTATGTATGGTTTCCTATTAAAATATTTGGATAATTTATAGCCTCTTTATATATATTTGGGAAAGTTTCAATTTGACAACCAATAAAAAACATAGTAACAGGAATATTCTCTTCTCTTACAGTTTCTATGATATTTTTTGTTGCTTTTATTGGACCATCATCAAAAGTCAAAAGTGCTATTTTATTGTTTGTAGTTGCAAATGAGTATAGTGATAAAATTGTAAAAACTAATAAACCTCGACCAAGCATAGACACACAACCCCTAAATGCTTAAATTAAATTGTGTATAATACAAGAAACTCAATAAAAGAAGAGAAAATTGAATAAAATTTATGATTTAATAGTTGTTGGTGCAGGACCTGCTGGAATAATGGCAAGTATAAGCGCCGCAAAAGATGATAAAAAAGTATTAATAATTGAAAAAATGGCACAAATTGCACTGAAACTAAAAGCAACAGGCGGAGGAAAGTGTAATCTTACAAATACTTTATCTCAAGATGATTTTTGTACTAAATTTGGTAAGAGTGGCAGATTCATAAAAGATGCATTAGATAGTTTTTCAAGAGATGATTTGCTTGCTTTTTTTGCTTCAATTGGAGTTGCTACAATTGCTAAAGATGGATTTAGAGTATTTCCAGTAAATCATAGCTCTACTATTATTTTAGAAGCATTGCAAAATGAGCTTGAGAGATTAAAAGTTGAAGTTAAAACTTCGATAAATATAAAAAGTATAAAAAAAGAGAAAGATATTTTTGAAATCAAAACAGATGAAGATATTTTTAAAAGTAAAAATCTAGTTTTGGCAACAGGAGGTTTGGGTTATCCAACTTTAGGAGCAACAGGAGATGGATATATTTTTGCTTCATCTTTTGGTCATACAATCACACAAACCTCTCCTGCTATGATGCCACTTTTTACAAAAGAGAAAAATTTTGTTTCTTGTAAAGCCGATACAATTGCAAAAGCTATATTAAAAGTAAATATTCCAAAATATAAAAATCTAAAACTAACAGGAGATTTAATCTTTACAAAAGAAGGTTTAAGAGGTCCTGTTATTTTGGATTTTGCTAGAGAAATTACTCCAATTTTAGAAAAATATGATGAAGTTCCACTTTTGATAAATTTTTTAAAAGGCAAAAATGAAGAGGATATTTTTAAGCATTTAAAAAATGAAATTTCTAAAAATCCACAAAACACTATTTTACAAAATTTAGAAACTCTTCTTGCAAGTAGTGTTTCTAAAGAGATTTTAAATATTTGTGAAATTGATGAGAATTTAAGATTTAAACAAATAGAAGGGTTTAAAAGAGAAAAACTAATAAAAATTCTAGCTTGGACACCTTTTACTATAGTTGGACATGATGGATTTAGACAAGCTATGATTACAAGAGGTGGAGTCTCTTTGAAAGAGATAGAACAAAAAACTATGCAAAGTAAAATTTTACAAGGTTTATATTTTTGCGGAGAACTTGTAGATATTGATGGACCTTGTGGTGGATACAATCTTCAATGGTCATTTTCAAGTGGTTTTTTAGCTGGGAAATTGAATAAAAATTAGGAAAAATATGAAAAAAACAGAGTTGAAACACTATATATTTATAATTTTAGGCTCATTTGCAATGGCATTTGGAACAGTCTGTTTCTTATCTCCAAATGAGATAATTACAGGAGGAGGAGTTGGTATCTCTTTACTTTTACATGCAATTTTTCCACAAATTACTTTGGGAATTATTATTGCAGTTGTAAGTATCCCATTTTTATTTTTATCTTATATCTATTTTGGAAAATATTATCTTTTTAAAACATTTATTGTAGTTCTTCTTTTATCAACATTTACAGATATATTAAAAGAAGTTTTAAAAATAGAAGCAATTACCCATGATATTTTGCTAGCTGCAGTTTTTGGTGGAATTTTTATAGGTTTAGGTGTTGGATTAGTTATAAAAGGAAGAGCATCTACGGGAAGTACATCTGTTGTAGGAGAAATAGTTGCAAAAAAGACAAAATATAAAGCAGCAGAAGTTTTATTAGCTATTGATGCAACAATTATGTTTGCTTCTGTTTTTGTTTACAATGATATAGATAAATCACTTTATAGTATGCTTAGTGTTTATGTTGGAATTAGAGTACTTGATATTATTCTAACAGGACGACCATCAAAAAAGATAGTTAATATTGTATCAAACAATGTTGAAGTTTTAAAAGAGCAAATAAGAGAAAGAATAGAGGAACACGGTACTATTTTAACAGGTATAGGGCTTCATCAAGGGCAAAATAAAACTATCATTTATGTTACAGTTGATGCGGGAAAGATTGATTTATTAAAAAATTTAATCACTAAATATGATCCAGATGCTTTTATGATAATAACAGAGGCTTCAGAGTTTTTGGGTAGAGGTTTAAAGTAGTTTAGTTTTGTTGCAAAATTTGATTTAGGTGCAAATTAAAAAAAATATACTATAATGTAAGGTTAAATATTAAATACAAATAGGAATATAAAATATGTTATTGATGAAACTTGAAGCGCGAGAGAAATTTGCTTTTTTACAATTGGCTCACTATTTAGCAAGAGTTGATAATAATTTTGGAAAAGAAGAAGAAGAAGTTATTTTAGAGTATTGTGATGAGATGGGAATTGAAAATATAGATTCATTTGATATGGATAGTTTTAATTTAGAGGCAACTTTAAATAATTTTAAAAGTCAAAGAAGTAGGAAGATTGTTGTTTTAGAACTAATGATATTAGTTCATATTGATAGTGTATTTAATATAAATGAACAAATTTTGATAGAAAAAATTTCTCAAAACTTTGGTATTAGTACTAAGGATTTAAATGATTTTTCATCTTGGGGAAAATCTGTTGCAAAACTTTATGAAGTAGCAAAAGTTTATATGAGTGATGATTATGAGGAGTTGATATCTTAAATTATGAATAAAAGTATGGAAATCATTAAGCTTTTAAATGAAAGAATTGACAATCTATTAGAAGAGCATGCAAAAATAAAACTAGAAAAAATAGCTTTAGAGCAAAAAATAAGTGAACTAATAGATGAAAATGATAAACTTGAAAGAAATAATCAAGACATGATTTTAAAAATTGATAGTACATTAACTTTAATAAAAGGAAATACAAATGACTAAAGATTTGACATTTCACATAAATAATAAAGCTTATACAATTTCTGGAGATGAGGAGCTTGAAAGAGAGCTTTGTAAATATCTAGATACTGATAAAAATAATGATACAAAATCACTTCTTTTGGCATATTTAAAGCTAAATCAAGAGTATAGAACTTTTAGAAAAGAGGTTGAGGATATTGCAAATAAAATTGCAGGGTTTTAGAAAAAAAGCATTTTCTACTCTTGAAATAGTTATTTTTATAGTAGTTATTGCTACTATATTATCTTTCTTACTTCCAAAACTCAATACCTTTTTAGAAAATAGTGATTTAGTTAAATTAAAATCCGATATAGCTCTTATAAACAATGGTATACAAAAAGAGAAATCAAAAAATATATTAATACAAAAATATGGAAATATAAACAAGTTTGATGGTGCAAAGATTGATGTTAAAAATGAGAAGTTATTTGAATATATTTTAGATTTTCCAATTATTTCAACTTCAACAAATGAGTCTAAAAATGGCTATTGGACAAAAATATCAGATGATAAATACATTTTTTTTACAAGAAAAAATCAATATGAATTTTTATTAAAAGATGGTCAATTTTTGTGTGTAAGTAGTGAAGAAATATGTAAGGAACTTTATTGAACTATTATGAAGTAGCGATTTTAAAATCTCCTTTACAAAATTTGACTTATCAAAGTGAAGAGATTATTGAAAATGGATCTTTAGTTGAAGTTATTTTAGCAAATAGAAAAAATTCAAATTTAGCAGTAGTTATAAAAAAAGTTGATAAACCAGATTTTAAATGTAGTACGATTTTGAGTATAAAAGATGAGTTTTATAGCGATTTTATGCTTCAAATTGGTGATTTTATTAGTAAATACTATATTTGTTCTATGGGATTTGCTTTGAGCTTATTTCAAACTTTTAATAAAAATATAGTTTATGAAAATTCTAGTATTGAATATAAAAAAGAGATAACTTTATCATCTTTTCAACAAGAGGCAAAAGATTTTTTAGATAGTAAAAAACAAGCCCTTCTTTTTGCAAAAACTGGTGCTGGTAAAACTGAAATATATATCAAAACTATAAAAGAGATTTTAAAGCAAGGAAAACAGGCAGTTTTTTTAATGCCAGAGATATCTCTTACTCCACAAATGGAAAAAAGACTTGAAGAAGTTTTTGATTCAAGTGTTGCAATTTGGCACTCTAAAGTAACTGCAAAAAGAAAAAAAGAGATTTTAAATAAACTTCAAAATGGTGATATAAAATTAATAGCAGGTGCAAGGTCAGCTCTTTTTTTACCTTATAACAATTTGGGTTTGATTATTGTAGATGAAGAGCATGATAACTCTTATAAAAGTGATACAACTCCTAGATATAATGCAAAAGATTTAGCAATTTTCATAGCAAAAAAATTTGATTTAAGACTTATTTTGGGAAGTGCAACTCCATCAATAAATAGTTTTTACAAAATTCCATATTTTGAACTTGATAAAACATTTTATGAGACAAAAAAGAGTTATATCTTTGAAAATAGTAGTCAAAATATTTCAGAAAAAACTATTAATTTGATAAAAAAGAGTATTGAAAATAAAAATCAAACAATAGTTTTTTTACCAACTCGTGCAAATTTTAAGCATCAAATCTGTTTTGATTGTGGTAAAAGTGTTGAGTGTCCATTTTGTAGTGTTTCTATGAGTTTACATAAAAATGATTTAGCTTTAAAATGCCACTATTGTGGATTCGCACAAAAAATTCCAGAGTTTTGTCCATCTTGTAAAACTGGAATTGTAAGAAATCATAGGGTTGGTACTGCCGAAATTGAAGAACTTTTGAAAAATGAGTTTCCAAATAGTATTATAAAAAGATTTGATAAAGATAGTGTAAATAGTGAAAAATCTTTAAAAAAGATTTTAGATGAGTTCAATCAAAATAAAATAGATATTTTGGTTGGTACTCAAATGCTTTCAAAAGGACATGATTATCATAATGTAAAACTAGCAGTTGTTTTAGGAATGGATAGTTTATTAAATATGAGTTCATATAAAGCAAGAGAAAATGCTTTGAGTTTACTTTTACAAATATCTGGAAGAAGTGGAAGAAATGGCTTTGGAGAAGTTGTAATTGAGACAAAAAATGAAGAGTTTTTTAAATATTATTTAGAAGAGTCAAATTATAAAGAGTTTTTAAAAAGTGAGTTAGAATTTAGAAAAGATTTGTATCCACCATTTGTTAAATTAGCAAGAGTAGTTCTATCTTCAACAAATGGTTTAAAAATAAAAGAAGAATTAAACGAGATTGTAAAAGATTTAAAAAACAATAAAGATATTGAAGTTGTAGGATTTGGTGAGTGTGCAATTTTTAAAATTGCAAATAAATATAGATATGAGGTTATTATTCGCTCAAAAGATGTTAAAGCAATTTTAAATGCTTTGCACTATTTAAAATCAAGTAATATTTCTATTGATATGGATACAATTTATTAGAATTTGAGTAAAATTAATATTAAAATTAGGAGATCAATATGATAAATACAAAAGAAGATTTTAAGGCACTTGTTGAAAGTATTGAAAAAGAGAGTTGGTACAAACAACCTTTGGGATTTGGGATTGCTAGAGTTAGTAGAGGAGTTTTAAACCCAAAATTAATTTTAGAAGCTACATTTCCAGTTGTAAACTGGAATGAGAATCACAAAAGTGCTGCAGTATTTTTAGCAGCTTTAAAACAAAGTGGGCAAAATGTTGATTGTACAAAAAGTGAAGCTGTATTTGATATGGGTGATGGATTTTTAGGATATTGTATAGAAGCATTTAAACCATTTTATGAAGAAAAAGAGCTTCACAAAAATCTTCAAGTAATTTCTACATTAGCAACATTACCAATAGATAGCGGACTAAGTGCTGATGATTTTAAAGTTGTATTTATTTTCAAAGATGAAAAACCACAAAGTGTTGAAGCTACATATCTTAAATTATATGCAAAATATAGCAAAAAAATAGATGAGCCAAATTTAGAAGGAATAGAAGATTTACTTACAAATTGTGCTTGGATAGATGCTATTCCTGTAGAGCTTGAGTGGTTAAGACAAAATGAGATTTTGCTAAAAGTTGGAGCAAAATATCCAAAGGTTGATTATGTTGGTAAATATTCAAGATTTTTAAGACATATTATTCCATCAAATGATGAAACTTCTTGTAAGGCAACTCTTCTAAAATAGATAAATAGCAAGATTTTCTTGCTATTTATTTTTATATATATTTTTTATTTTTTGAATCAAATAAGTTTAAAATATTTTTATACTCATTTGCAAACTCTAAGTTTATTAGTGAGCTTTTTTCATCAATAATCTCTAAAGCTCTTTTGATATTTTTCTCTTCAAAAATATCAAAAAGAGCATCTTTGAAATCTTCAAGATTTAAATTCTCTTGAGTCATTCTTAAAACTTGAGCCAAAATATAGTTGAATTTTTTGTTTGATTGTTCAAGACAAAAAATTGCCTCTTCATACTCTTTTAATTTAATCAAAATATCAGCTTTGAATTCACCTAAAGAGAAATCCTCTTTAAAAATAACTCCAATAAATGCTCCCATATTTATGGAGTCATCAAAACCACTTAACTCATCAAGTAAATTTTCTAAATCATATTTATCTTTGTTTAAAATAAAATCACGGATTAGTTTTCCTTGATTTTTATTGTTATAAATCATATCTTCAAGTGGATAAATCTCTGAAAAATCTGGAACAATCATATGACAAGAGTAAAAACCTAAATAGTCATATTCTCTAAGATATATGGTTTTATTTTCTTTATTTAAAATCTCTTTTAAAATTGCAAATTGTTCACTACTTTTTTCTGTATCAAACTTCCAAGGAGTATAAGCAAATGATTTTTTAGAACTTAAAAACTGTAAGCCAACTTTTGCATTTGAATCAACAAAATGAGACTCTAAATTTGAGTTTGAAGCAATCTCTTCCATATCAAAAGTTGGTTTTTCAAAGCTATCTAGCTCATCTATTTCTCTTCCTTGTAAAAGTTCTGTAAGTGTTCTTTCAATTGAAACTTCCAAAATAGGGTGGCTTCCAAAAGATAAAAATAGTGTATTGTTTTTTGGATTTATAAAAGCTATTGCTGTAACTGGATATATTCCACCCAAAGATGAGTCATAAACTTTTATTTTAAAACCTTTTTCTTCTAAAGATTTAATATCTTCAGTTATTTTTGAAAAATTATTTAGAATTTCTTTTGGAAACTCTGGAAGAGATAAACCATCTTTTATAACTTTTATTTTTACATTTCTTTCAAAAATCTCACATAGAGCTTGAACTTTTGCTTCATCTTTTGTATTTCCTGTAGATAATCCATTACTTGCATAAAGATTTGCTAGTAAATTTATAGGAAAATATACTTTTTTTTGTGAAGTTTGATTTATAAAAGGTAAAGATATTATTTGTGAAAAATTATTTGAGTTAAAATCCAAAAAATCATCTTTTTCAATACCTTCTAAAGTGTAATATTTTTTTATATCTTCATCTAAAAAATCGCTATTTTTATCAAATCCTTTTTGGTCTGGAAAAAAATCTCTATTTTCTAAATAGTAATCATTAAAATATAGATTTGTTTGTAATCTTTCTATAAATTCACCATAAGCACTTGCTAAAGATGACTGTGATAGTGAACCTTTACCATTTGAAAATATATAGTTGTTTGCACCTTCAAAACTTAAGTTTACTGAAAAACTATTTTTTACAGGATTTTTCTCTTTTGAAAGCCTTATTTTGTAACCTAAATCATCTATGATTTTTTTCATTTTTCTTAAACTTACTTCTAGTGGAGCGTCTTTTGACAGTAGTTGCATATTACTTCTTTTTTAAAAATTTTGTGAAGTATAGCCAAAGATTATCTTTTTTAAGCACTTATTTGAATATTTTATTGATTTTTATTTTATTTTTTTCGAGGCTTCAAAAGCTAGTAAATTCTCTTTTCTTTCAATTCCCCATCTATATCCACTCATAGCACCACTTTTTGCTATTACTCTGTGGCAAGGAATTAAATATCCTATATGATTTTTTCCAATAGCACTTGCAACCGCTCTTACAGATTTTGGTTTATCTACAATATTTGCAATATCACTATAAGTTGCAATTTTTCCATTTGGAATATTTATTAATGCTTTCCAAACATTTATTTGAAGATTTGTACCTTTTACAAAAAGGGGATATTTTTTATTTTTTATAAAGATATTTTCCAAATACTCATTTGCTAATTTTTCATTAAAAACTAAGTTGGCATTTTCCCAAAGTTCATTAAATCTTTGAAAAATATCTTTTTTATTGTTATCACAAAAACCTAAATAGCATATCCCTTTAGATGTAAATCCAATCAAAGCCTCACCAAAAGGAGTTTGTCCAAAACCATAAGTTATTTCTACATCTTTACCTTTTTCTTTCCACTCTTTTGGAGTAACTCCAATTAAGTTTACAAAAAGTTCGTGAAGACGGCTGGAACTTGATAGTCCAATATCTAAACTACTATCAAGAATAGATTTGGACTCTTTTATATGCTCTTTTGCATAGTTTAAAGTAACACTGTGCAAAAACTGTTGAGGAGTAAGACCAACATAATCTTTAAAAACCCTTATAAAATGGTACTTACTCATTCCAACATTTTTTGCAATCTCATCAATACTTGGATGAGATTTGAAGTTCTCATCTATGTATTTGATGGCTTTTTCTATTTGATTATAAGTAGAACTATTTTTTTCTATTTCCACTTTTTTCTCTTTATTAATACGTTGAACTACTGTAAATCACAAACTTACTAGCTAACTCTTCAAGCTCTTTGTTTATTTTTTTGTGTAACTCTTTATCTTCAATATTATCTAATACATCACAAATTTTATTTGCAATATATTCAAACTCTTTCTCTTTCATT
>NZ_CFAFZJ010000007.1:0-115723 GCF_983172305.1 Arcobacter thermotolerans | reverse complement strand
TTAAATGGTTCCCATTTAAAAAGGAACCTTATCTTTTATAACTACTTTTTATAGCGGAGATTAAAAATCTCCTAAAAAGTAGCAAAAACCTAAAGTGCTTCAAAATGAAGCCTTTATACAGCCGGTAAATTATATATTGGCAAAGTATCTTTAGAAAAATCTATATTTTCTAAACTCTTTGGTAATTCAAAATCCGAAATTTTACACATATTTGGCAAAAAATCTACTTTAATCTCTTCATTTTCATTTATAAAATATTTTTTTCCTAATGCTTTTATTGGAGAATTTTGATTAAAAAGAAAGCCATTAGCTGCTAAAAACTCAATACCTTTTATCATAGTTATAGTTTTTAAAAAAATATAAGCAATTTTTATAGACATAAATGAACCAGGTGTATTTACATAAATTATAGTTTTTACATCAAACTCTTCTAATAAATCTTTAAATAAAATTGGCAACTCATCAGATGTTAAACCATTTTGTTCTATTTTTCTTAAAAGTTGTTTATCTTTATAAACACCAATTAAGAGTGGTTTTGAAATAGTTATAACTAAAATTTCTATCAAATTTTTACTCTGCACTCAACTGTTTTGCAAATGCAAGTTCAAAAACTTCAGCTTCACTACTTGCCTCTTCTAAATCAATTATTTCATAATTTTCTTTATCTTCATAAAGTTTTTTTGTCAAAAGATGATTTAAATGGTGACTTCCAGCAACAGCCTCATACTCACCAATCATTGTATACTCTAAAAGCGCCATATCTCCAATTGCATCAAGGATTTTATGTCTTACAAACTCATCTTCATATCTTAAACCCTCTGGATTTAGAATTTTTGTTTCATCCAAAACTATAGCATTTTCCATACTTCCACCAAGTGCTAAACCAATACTTCTTAAATATTGAACTTCATGTAAAAATCCAAATGTTCTAGCTTTTGCAATACTCTCTTTATACTCCTCTATTGAGTAATCAAAATGAAATTTTTGTTGCCCAATTGCAGGATGATTAAATTTAATCTCAAAGTCATACACAATTCTATTTGATGGTTTTAAACTTACTCTTTTTCCATCTTCTGTTGTAACAACAACCTCTTTTTTAATTTTTATTGCTTTTTTTGACTCTTCTTGCTCTTGTATTCCAGCCTCTTCAATTAGCATACAATATCCAGAAGCACTTCCATCTAAAATTGGAATTTCGTCATTATCTAAAACAACTCTTAAATTATCAATTCCATAAGCATAAATTGCAGATAAAAGATGTTCAATAGTAGAAACTACTACTCCATCTTTTCCTAAAACTGTTGCCATTTTTGTATCAACAACATACTCTTTTTTTAAAGGAATAGTAACAGCAGCATCGCTTCTATATATTACTATTCCACTATTTGATGGTAGGGGTTCTAATCTCATTCTCACAGGAACCCCTTTATGAAGTCCTATTCCAACAATTTCGATATCACTCTTTATTGTTCTTTGTTTCATTTTTTATTTCCATCTATAATTTTTATTGCACTATTTATTGTATTTGTAAGATTTAATTTCATCCAATTTGAATCTAACCACTCATTTGGATTTGCTTCAATTCCTTGAATTAAAATTCCAAAGTGTAAATGATCTCCAAATACAGCTCCAGTAGATCCTGTATTTCCAATTTCTTGTCCAGCAACAACCATATCTCCAACATCAACACTTTGAGAACTTGTATGTGCATAAAGAGATGCTATTCCTAAACCATGGTCAATAATAATACTCTCACCATAAATTCCTAAATAACCTCTGAATATAACTTTTCCAGGATTAGTTGTAACAATACTTGCTCTTTTTACACTAGCCCAATCCATTCCTAAATGCCATGCTTCATCTATTTTTTCATTATTATAAAAATAGTGTCTTCGCTCTCCAAACATTGCAAATGTTTTTGCATTTGTCATCCTTATAAAAGTCTTAACATCAAAAGGCATATTTTGACTATCTGCAAAATTCTTGATTACAACATTTCTCATAGTTGCTAGATTTTTCGCTCTTAAATCTTTATTTGCTTTTACAAAGATCTCAGCAGGATTTGTAGGAACCTCCATATTACTAAGTTCTAAAACATTTTTACTAACACTATAAATAAAATCATCACTAATATTTAAATTATCAACTTTTTCTTTAAATCTATCATAATAAAAAGGAACTTTAGCAGAAGCTTTGTTTCCTGCCATATCAATTGCAACAACCTTAACACCTTTAAACTCTTTTAAATCTATTGGCCATGTAATAATAGAGATATAAAAATTCTTTTTGTGAAATGGAAAAAGTTCAAAAATAACTTCATCATTGAATGTAACATAATAATCTTTTAAATTTTCATCATTTATTTCAACAATTAAAATTCCACTACCACCTTGTTTTATCATATATGAATTTGAAATAACACTAGCTTGTGGAGATCTTCTATCAATTATTAAATTTGTATCTTTAATAGCTTCATTTCCATCAAAAAAATTCCAACTACTACTATCTTTAGCTTTTACTCTTAAAATTGCATTTGTAGCTTTAAATCCATCTGTTGCTTTAAAAGGTTTTATTTCAAAAGTCAAAATTCCACTATTTGAATCTTCATTTACTAACTCATTTTCTAAAACATACTCTTTTTGATCAGCTATTAAGATTGTTTCAAAAGATTTTAATTTACTTTTATCTGCAACTTCAACTCTTATTGGAGTTTGTAAATTCCAATAAATATCTTTTTGATTAACTTCTGTTTGAACATAAATATTTGGTTCTTCTCTATCCAGAGTTAAAATAACACCTAGAACAATAACCACAACAACCATAACTGAAATACTTATATATAATAATCCACTTTTTTTATCCATAATATTTTATAACTTCCTTTAATACTAAATTTTTTGCAACTTCAACATCTTTTGTATCTATTGTACATCCTGATGCATTAAAATGCCCACCACCATCAAAAATAGAAGCTATTTTTGAGACATCAAGTTCATTTTTAGACCGCAAAGATACTCTACAAGCTCCATTTGTAAATCGTATAAAAAATGCGACTTGTACTATTTGCATACTCATAATCATATCAAGAGCATCTTCACAATCTCTAGCGTGTGCACCAGTAGTTTTAAACCACTCTTCAAGAGCATAAATAGTAGCTATTTCTCCATCTTTGTGAAGCTCCAAACTATCTAAAACTTTTGGAATGATTCTGTATTTTGCCAAACTATCTCTTCTTAAAAGCTTATTTGCAATAAATGATGGACTAGCACCACACTCAACCAAAAAGTTAACTTTTTTAAAAGTCTCTTCATCACATCTTCCTAAAGAAAATGCTAAGGTATCATCATATATACCGCAATAAAGTGACTGCGCACTATATTTTGATATGTTTAATCCATTATGTTTAAAAAACTCAAAAACAATCTCTGCTGTACTGCTTTTATATGGATCTACTATATTGATTGTGCCAAAATTATTATTTGAAGCATGATGGTCAAAATTTATAAGTGGTACATCTTTTGCTAAATCAAATCCAAGCCTTTTGTAAGTTCCACAATCAACACAAATTGCTAAATCATAAAAAGGTGGTAAAATATTCGTAATTTTATCAAATCTATTTAAAAAATCTAAATTTTTTGGTAAATCAGAACTAATATTAAAAACTTTATGTTTTATTTTGTTCTCTGAAAATAAATTTGATAAAGCCAAAGCACTTCCTATGGAATCTGGATCTGGATTTACATGAGTTATTATTAAAATGTATCTACTTTTTTCTATTAATTCTAAAGCTTTTGGATACAAACTCATATCTATTTTATTGCTCAAAATAAAATCTTTTTTCAAAATCAATCAACTCTCATTGAAAAGTCAAGCCAAGTTGCTTGATGAATTATACTTCCGCTACTAACAGCATCAACTCCTGTTTTTGCATATTCTTGTATAGTATCAAGATTTATATTTCCACTAGCTTCTACTAAAATATGGGGGTATTTTTCATCTCTATATTTTACAACTTCTTTTATTTGTTGGAATGTCATATTATCACACATTATAATATCAGCTCCAGCTTCCATAGCTGTTTCAACTTGAGAAAAAGTTTCACACTCAATTTCTATTTTTGTAACCCAAGATATTCTTTTTCTTGCTATTTTTACAAATTCTGCTAGATTTTCAATAGTTCTAAGGTGAGTATCTTTAAGCATCAAACAATCATCAAGACCCAACCTATGATTTATAGCTCCACCAACTCTTGAAGCATATTTTTCAAAATCTCTCAAATGTGGTCGTGTTTTTCTAGTATCTAATAAAACAACATCAAAACCATCTAGTTTTTCAACAAATTTGCTAGCCATCGTAGCTATTCCACTTGCGTGTTGAAGCATATTCAAAAAAGTTCTCTCGCTTGAAAGTAGTTTTGAAGCTTTTCCTTCTAGTTTAGCTAAAATATCTCCAGCTTGTATTTTATCACCATCTTTTTTTAGAAAATCAACTTTTATTTTCTCTGTTTGAGCCAAAGTTTCAGCATATTTAACACCAGCTAATATTCCATTACTTTTTGAAACAATTTTTGCTGTAAATTTTCCATCAGGAGCAATATCGTAGAATAAATCTCCTCTTCCGTTGTCTTCTGTTATTGCTTGCTTTACAAACCTTTTAATATGAATCATATTTCAAACATCCTTTCAAGAGCTATTTTTGCCCAATATCTTGTCTTTTCATCTACTTTTATCTCTGATAATTCGCTTATTTTATTCTCTTTTATAGATTTTAAAGTTAAATAAACATGCTCTAAAGTTGTCTCATTCATCGTAGGGCACTCTGGTTTTGTTGAGCTTAAAATATATGTATTTTTCTCTCTTAATCTATTAACCATATTAAACTCTGTTCCAACAACAACTTTTTGATCCTCTGGTAGCTCTTTTATAAATTTTATTAATTGTGAAGTTGAACCAACAAAATCAGCTTTATCGCAAACAGATGGATCACACTCTGGATGAACAGCTACAATAATACCTGGATATTTTTCTCTATAAAAATCTATATCATCAATATTAAATTGTTGATGAACACTACAAAAACCGTTATAGCAAATAATATCAGCTTCTTTTAAATTTGTTCCATCCCCAATAACTGCTGATTTCAATCCTAAGCTTTTTGCAAAATTTTGTCCTAAACATCTATCAGGTACAAAAAATATTTTTTTACCAGATTTCAGACCTTTTTCAATTATTTTGTAAGCATTTGAAGATGTACAAACCATTCCACCCATCTCTCCAACTCTAGCTTTTACACTTGCACTTGAATTGATATAAGTAATTGGTAAAATATCGTCATTTGATATTCCAGCTTCATTCATCTTTTTTAAATTTTCTAAAAAATAACCTTCATCAATCATTCTAGCCATTGCACAACAAGCAATTCTTGGCATTAGAACTCTTTTTTGTGGATTTAAAATTTTTGCACTCTCTCCCATAAATCCAACACCACAAAATACAACAAACTCTTTGTCGCTTTCCATAACTTTTTTTGCTAATTCAAGGCTATCACCAGTTATATCAGCTAATTCAAATACTTCATCTCTTTGATAAAAGTGAGCTACAAGTACAACATCTAGCTCTTTTTTTAGTTTTAAAATCTCTTCTTTATAATTCAATAATATTACCTTTTAAAAATTTTATTAAGTGAGAATATATCAAAAATTTAGTTATAATCTCATTTAATTTTAAAAACAACAAAGGTTATTGATGGATTTTTTTACAAATGAAAATATAATTTTTTATCTTTTAGCATATTTAATAGGTTCTATTCCTTTTGGTTTAATACTAGCAAAAACTTTTGCTGGTGTTGATATAAAAAATGATGGAAGTAGAAGTATTGGTGCAACAAATGTTTTAAGAGTAGTAAAAAAAACAAACCCTAGTTTAGCAAAAAAATTAGGTATTGCAACAGTTATTTTAGATGCTTTAAAAGGTACAATTTTACTTTTAGTTGGTATGTTTATTTTTAATTTAAGTGAGCAAACTCTTTGGGCAATGGCAGTATTAAGTGTTTTAGGGCACTGCTACTCTATTTATTTAGGGCTTGAAGGCGGAAAAGGTGTAGCAACAGGACTTGGAGTTTATATTGTTCTAATTCCAATTTCTACACTAATTGGTGCAATTGTTTGGTTTATTTGTGCAAAAGTTTTAAAAATATCATCTTTATCTTCACTTTTGGCACTAATTGCAGTAATTATTAGCTCTATTTTTATAAACGATGGTTTAAATATAGGTTCGAATGCTCCTATGTATTTGATTGCATTTATTATCATATACAAACATATTCCAAATATTATAAGACTTTTAAAAGGTGAAGAGAAAAAAGTGATATGAAAATAGAGATTGAACAACTTACTTTTAAATGTATTATTGGAATTCTTGATTTTGAAAGAGTAAAAAAACAAAAAGTTATAATCAACCTTAGCTTTGATTATGATTTTAGTAAAGATAATTTTATAGACTATTCAGAAGTTGCAAATCTTGTAAAAAAAAGTATGAAAAAGAATAAATTTGAACTTCTAGAAGATGCAGTAAAAACAATAAAAAAAGTTCTAGAAGATAGTTACACAATTAAAAATCTCAAATTAAAAATCTCAAAACCAAATATTTTAAAAGATTGTATAGTAAGTATTTCTTCTTAAAAAAATTTAGTAAAATTATGGTAAAATCTTGCATTTTTAAAAAAAGGATTTTATCTTGAAAAAAATTATTGCTTCTTGTGCGCTATTGTGTGGAGCTTCTCTTTTAGCTGACACTACTATGTGCTTTAAAGAAAACCACCCATCTATGGCAACTATTGAAACTGTTCCTCTAAATGGTGGAGCTTGTGGAGGAAAATACTCTATTAATGATATGAAAAAGAAGGGTTGGGTAGTTGATGATATTAAAATAAATGGTTCTAGTTATATTTATATCTTAAAAACTCAAGATCATGGAAAAACTATGGCTGGCGTTGCACCATCTGGAATTAGCCAAGAACAAATGGAAGCAAATATTCTTGCTAAGCTTGAAGCTAAACAAGAAGCTGAAGAGCAAGCTGCTATTGAAAAAGCTAATGAAACAATGTTAGCTGATGCAAAAGTTTTATACATAAATCAATGTCAAAGCTGTCATGGAGAAAAAGGTGATAAAACAAAAGGTAATTCAAAACTTAAAAATATAAGCCAAAAAGATATGGAACAAGCTCTAAGAGATTATGAATTAGGAATTAGTGAAGAGAAAAGAAGTTCTATTTATGGACCTGCTCATATTAATTTCTTAAATAACTCAAGCATAAAAGGTATAAAAGCTTATTTAGATAGTATTCAATAATTTTAAAGAGCTTATTGCTCTTTAAATGATATTTTATTTACTCACAACATATTTTAAAAAACCTCAAAATAGAAAAACTAAAGGATAAAGCTGTATGGATGCCTATGAATATTCAGAACTTCTAAAACTACTAAATACAAAACTAAACAATATAAAAGGGATTTTGAAGCCTGACTTACTAAATCAAAGATTACAAGAGATTATCGAACTTGAATCAAATCAAGATTTTTGGAATGATATTGACAATGCCACAAAAATTGGAATAGAAAAAAATAGAATTTTAGGAAAATTAAATAAGTTTAATAAAGCTTATGAGTCATTAAATGGTACAAATGAACTTTATGAGATGGCAAATAGTGAAAAAGATGAAGATACTTTAGAACTTTTATATGAAGAAGCTAATGATTTAGAAGATTTAATAAAATCAACTGAAATATCTGTAATGCTTTCAAATCCAGATGATACACTAAATGCGATTGTTACAATTCATCCAGGAGCTGGTGGAACAGAGTCTCAAGATTGGGCAAGTATATTGTATAGAATGTATCTTAGATGGGCAGAAAGAAATGATTTTAAAGTTGAAGTACTTGATTATCAAGCTGGAGATGAGGCTGGAATAAAAGATGTAAGTTTTGTAATACGTGGTGAAAACGCTTATGGTTATATGAAAACAGAAAATGGAATTCATAGGTTAGTGCGAATATCTCCTTTTGACTCAAATGCAAAAAGACATACATCTTTCTCATCTGTTATGGTGAGTCCTGAAATAGATGATAATATTGATATTGTAATAGAAGATAAAGATATTAGAATTGATACATATAGAGCAAGTGGTGCTGGTGGTCAGCACGTAAACAAGACTGAAAGTGCTATTAGAATTACTCATATTGCTACAAATATTGTTGTTCAGTGTCAAAATGACAGAAGTCAACATAAAAATAAAGCAAGTGCTATGAAAATGCTTAAATCAAGACTTTATGAACTTGAGCTTGAAAAACAAAGAGCATCAAAAGATACTGGTGATAAGAGTGAAAATGGTTGGGGACATCAAATTAGATCATATGTTTTACAACCTTATCAACAAGTAAAAGATAGTAGAAGTAATATTGGATATTCAAATGTAGAAGCAATTTTAGATGGAGATATTACAAAAATTATGGAAGATGTTTTAATAGCTACTAGCTCAAACTAATCTTCTTATTAAAAATAAATAAAAAAGGCTAGAAGAAAATCTTCTAGCCTTTTTATATTTTTAAAACAAAATCTTATAAAAATGATTTTGAATATGCACTATCAGATACATTTTGAGTATCTACGATATATGGAACAAGTGCCATATGTCTTGCTCTTTTGATTGCTTTTTCTACCATCTCTTGAGAATTTTTAGAATTTCCTGTAAGTCTTCTAGGCATAATTTTACCTCTTTCACTCATAGAAATTTTTAAAAGCTCAATATTTTTATAATCAATAAAATCTACTTTCATTTCAGTATATTTACAAGATTTTTTTCCGTATTTTCTTCTTTCAGCCATTGTTAACTCCTTATTTTCTAAAACGGTATTTCGTCGTCGATATCGATTTCAGGAATATTTTGCTCAACTCTTGATTGAGCTACTCTTCCTGCGCCTTGATTCGGATTGTACGAAGGTTCATTATATTGCTCTTTTGGAACTTGATTATAAGAGTTGTTTCCGTAAGAACTACCCTCATTTGAACCTTTACTATCCAACATTTTCATCTCTTCAACTCTTAAAGAGTGTCTGCTTCTAGAACTTCCATCTTGTGCAGTCCACTGTTCAAGAACCAATCTTCCTTCTAATAAAACTTTAGAACCTTTTTTTAAGTATTGGTTAGCAACTTCAGCACTTCTTCCAAACATATTAAACTCTAGAAAACAAACTTCTTCTTTTTGCTCTCCTGTTTGAGATTTATATCTGTAAGATGAAGCAATTGAACTTTTAGCAACTGCTGAACCACTAGGTAGATATTTTAATTCAATATCTCTAGTGAGATTTCCAACCATAATTGTCTTATTATACATAAAAGGCTCCTTATTTTAAAGCGTTACTTTGAAGCTCTTTTTATAGCTTCTTCACTCATTTTAGTCCATGAAGAAATCTCTTTTTTAGTTTCATATTTAATAAACATAAATCTAATAAGCTCTTCATTGTTTCTATAATTTCTTTCAATCTCTGCGATTGAATTTGCTGGCGCTTTAAAATAGATTACATAATAGTAACCTCTTTTACATTTTTCGATTTCGTATGCTAACTCTTTAATACCAATATTTTCAGTTGCAACTATCTCTGCACCATTTTTTTCAAATAGAGCCTTAACTCCATCAAGTTGTGCTACTGTCTCTTCTTCAGTTAAAGTAGGCTTTAAAATAAACATTGTTTCATAATGTTTTAATTTTGACATTCGTTCTCCTTATAGATTGTGCCGATTTTCTTTACATTCCCATTTCATCAGCAAGGATATTTTTTTGTAAAGTTTCGGATTTTATCTAAACAAAACTATAAATTTTCTTAAACTTGCTTGTAAATATAAATTTATATTATCAATTTTCTCTGTTTTTATACTCAATTCCAAATTTAAAATATAATCTAACATCTCTAAAAATTGTTTTGGTTTTATATTTATTGCTAGTTTTGATTTTTTTTCCCAAATATTTTTTGGGGGATTATAACCTAAAACTTCAATAGGATTTACAACTGCATAAATTCTAGCATGTGAACTAATCATAAAAAGTTGTTGAATAAATGAACTAATTTGATTTAAAATAAAAACCTCATTTAACCCCTCTTCTAAAAGAAGTGATAAATCATTTGATATATCTTTTGAAGCTATCAAATCGTGTAAAAAATCATCAAAATTTACACTTCCTACACCAAAACAGTGCAAATCTACTAATTTTGTAGTTACTCTTTCATTTAGAAGTGCTAATTTACTTAAATCATTTGTGCTAAGACTAATATTTTGTCTGTGCATAAAATATAGATGACTCAAAGCATTTTCATCATAATCGATTTTTAATCTTTTTGCCTCATTTTGTAAAAAACCTATAGCTTCATTTGGCATTAATGCAAAAAATCTAACTGCACAAGCATTTTGTTTAGCAGTAAAACTACTCTCCATAGATTTAAAATCAGCATCTCCAATACAAGCTAATATAAGTGTGCTATCTTTGTTTATATTTGCAGATTCAACAAGAGCATCTAACTCTTTTTTTGGAATTTTTTTATCTATTTTTATCAAAACTACATTGTTTGATGAGAATAAAGATGACTGAAGAAGTCTATCTTTGGCATATTTAAAATTATACTCTTCAAAATATAGTTTTTCTATCTCTTCATCTTTTGCTATTATTTTTGAGACTAAATAGGCATATTGCTCAACCAAAAACGTTGATTGACCATAAAACATATAAGAACTAAATCTTTTGTTTGCTTTTAAATATTTATCAAATTCACTTTTATACATGGTTAAAATATTACCCTAAGTTTACTTTTATTATAATTTTTCTTATTTTAATTACATAAGGGGTTTATCATGTATAAAGTTGTTCTTCCTATCTTAGGATTTGAAAGTTTTTCAAAAATAGAAGTAGAGAAATTAGACGAGTTCGTTTCTTTTTTAAAGTTTGAAGATGGTTCTAAAATATCTATTATAAATATAAATGTTTTAAACAAAGTTTCATTTGATTTTAAAATCGATGATAAAGCTTTAGAAGCTTTAAAAATAAAATCAAAAGATGATTTCTCTACTTATTTCATTTTGGTTTCTCAAGAACCAGTTGAACACTCAATCATTAACTTAGTTGCCCCAATTTTCATAAATGAAAAAGAGAAACTAGTTGGTCAATATGTTACAAGCGAAAAAGTTGAACCATATTTAGCATCTTTAAATAAGTGTGTAAACTTATAATAATTTAGCAACTATTAATTTAGTTGCTAAATTACTAGAAACTATTTTTACTTTATGTTTTGAAAATAGTTTTTGTCCTTTATAATTTTCTATAGTTAATTTTAATCCAATCATATTTTCATAACAAACACCCTTTGCTCTTTCCATATCAACTATTTTTACTTTTATTTCACCACCAATATTATCTTTTGCCCATCTAGCATATTTTCTATCTTCAAAATCCCAGACAAGTTTATCTATTTTTCTCTCTTGTTCTGAAATATGAGTACAAATATCATCTATATTTTTTGGTAATTTTTTGGTCTTTAAAATTCTATGAAGAACTAAATCAGAGTATCTTCTTATAGGACTTGTAAAGTGTGAATATGATTTAAACCCCAAACCAAAGTGCCCTAAATTTTTTGAGCTATATTTTGCTTGAGTTAAACTTTGAATAACAAGTTCATCTATCTCATCTCTTAAAAATAGTTTATTTGATTCTTCTTGAATATGAGAAATTGTTTCATGTACATTATCTTTTAATTTTGCCTTTACTCCCAAAATATTAACATCATCAATTAATTTTGATATAGCCTTAAAATTTGGCTCTTCATGAATTCTAAAAATTCCCAAAGCTCCAACTTTTTTACTAGCTTCAATATTTGCTAAAAGCATACACTCTTCTATTAATTGATGAGAAGCTGTTGATTTTTCTACTTCAATATTTTCTAATAAACTATTTTTTAATTTAAGTCTATTCTCAGATGTTCTAAAGTCATAACCTTTTTTTAATCTATCTTCTCTAAATTTTTTTGTAATTTCATAAAGAGGAAGAAGATAATCAAAAATTCTCTTTTCATTTTCATTATATTGGTCAAGTTTATTTTCTAAAACTCTATCAATTCTTCCATATGAAAAATTTCTATGATTTTTTATAGTTGCACAAAATAGTTCACTATGTTGCACTTTTAGATTTTTTATGTCTAACTTTAGCTTAAAAACATAAGCATATCTATCTTCATTCTCTTTAAGTGAACACAAATTTTCACTTAAAATTGAAGGAAGCATCGGCAATGTTCTACTTGGTAAATATATTGTTGAAGATTTTTTAAAAGCCAAAATATCAAGTTTACTTCCCTCTTTTACAAAATGAGAAACATCTGCAATTGCTACAAAAAGAGTGCTATTTTCTTTGTCAAAAAAGATAGCATCATCATGGTCTTTTGCACTATTTGGATCAATCGTACAAAATGGTAAATCTCTTAGATCAACTCTTTCTTCTTTTTTAGACTCATCTTCAACAACCTCATCCAGTTCAATTTTCTCTTCATCCCTATAAAGCTCTTCATAAATATACAAACTTATAAATTCATCTATTTTTGCATCATTCAAATTTCCAATAAACTTAATCTCTTTAAACTCTTTGTTATCTATGATTAAAACATCTCCATTTTCATAAGTTTTTGTGTTTTTACTAGGTAATTCTATATTCTCTTTTAATGTAAAAAAAGAGCCATCTTCAACATATACTAAGATTTCAGCTTTTTTTCCTTCAAGTACTTTTATAACTTTAGCTTTGATTTTACTTCTTGGATTAAAAACTCTTTTTGCTAAAATTAAATCATTATTAAATGCTCCATTTAATGCATCCAATTCTAATTTAATATTTTTTATTGGATTTACTAAATCTTCTAAAATAGCAAAATTCTTCTCTATTTTTAAAACTCCAATTTTATATTTTGAATTTATCTCAAAATCTTCACCATTTTTTACTATTATCTCATCTTTTATATAATCTTCTATTATATTTTTTTCATCTTGCGAAAAATTAAATATCTTGTTTTCAATTTTTGTAAATATATTTTTTAGCAATTCTTATCCTTTTATTTGCACTATTATATAGTTTTTCTTTTAAATCTAATATTTATATATATTTTTGTATAATCTTGCTAAATTTTTAAAAAATAGAGGGTAGATAAATGGCAATAAATGTATTCTATGACAAAGATTGTAATATAGAGTTAATAAAATCAAAAAAAGTTGCAATGATTGGATTTGGTTCACAAGGACATGCACACGCTGAAAATTTAAGAGATAGTGGTGTAGAAGTTGTTGTTGGATTAAGAAAAGATGGTAGTTCTTGGAAAAAAGCTGAAGCTAAAGGTTTCAAAGTTTTAACAGTTGCTGAAGCTACAAAAATTGCTGATGTTGTTATGATACTTTTACCAGATGAGAGTCAATCTGAAATTTATGAAAAAGAGATTAAACCAAATCTAAAAGATGGTGCTTATTTAGCATTTGGACATGGATTTAATATTCACTATAAAAGAATTATTCCTTGTAAAAAAATGAATGTTATGATGGTTGCTCCAAAAGCTCCAGGTCATACAGTTAGAAGCGAATTTACAAAAGGTGGAGGAATTCCAGATTTAATTGCAGTTCATCAAGATGCATCTGGTGATACAAAACAAGTTGCTCTTGCTTATGCTAGCGCAATTGGTGGAGGAAGAACTGGAATTATTGAAACTACTTTCAAAGATGAAACTGAAACAGACCTATTTGGTGAGCAAGCAGTTCTTTGTGGTGGAGCAACGGCTTTAGTTCAAGCTGGATTTGAAGTATTAACAGAGGCTGGTTATGAACCAGAAATGGCATACTTTGAGTGTTTACATGAGTTAAAACTAATTGTTGACTTAATGTATGAAGGTGGGATTGCTGATATGAGATACTCTATTTCAAATACAGCTGAATATGGAGATTATGTTTCTGGACCTAGAGTTATCAATGATGAGTCTAAAAAAGCTATGAGACAAATCTTAAAAGAGATTCAAAATGGAGTATTTGCTAAAGATTTCATACTTGAAGGACAAGCTGGATACCCAAGAATGAATGCTGAAAGAGCATATACAAGAGCTTCTTTACTTGAGCAAACAGGTGTTAAATTAAGAAATATGATGCCTTGGATTGCTTCTAAAAAAATAGTAAATCAAGAGACTAACTAATTATTTTAAGAGGTTTTCCTCTTAAAATAAAAATATCTTATGGCAAAAAGAACAAGAAAAAAAAGAAAAATTTCACCTATAAAAAAAACCTTAAGGAAAAGAAATCTTGCAAGAAATTTTATAGTACTTTTATCTCTTATTTTTATACTTCTACTATTTGCTTATTTTTTCTTGAGTAAAAATAATCAAGCAGTAAACTCCTCTTCTAACAATAACATCTTAGAATCTCAAAAACTATATACAAATGATGAAATTATGGAAGAAATTATTCAAAATCTAAATCCTGATATAAAAAATAATATTTTAGAAAAAGATTTAGAAGAAGAAAAAACAAAAAAAGAGAGTTTTGAAGAAGAGCTAAAAAAAGATATTTCCAAAGAGGTTTTTGAAAGACAAAAAGAGATTGAAAAATCAAAAATTGAACAAAAAATCGAAACAAAACAGTCAAAAGAGATAGAAGATGAGATAATTGAAGAAAAATCTCAAATAGAAAAGCCTATAACAAAACAAAAAAAAGATTTAATAACAAAAAAAGATAACTACAAATATGATTTAAAAACTAAACCAAAACTAGTGATTATAATCGATGATGTTGTATCAAAAACACAAAAAGATAAAATCTTAAATATTGGATATCCTATAACTATGGCATTTTTACCACCTAATAGTGGTCATAAAGAATCTGCAATTATTGCCCAAAATTTACCTTTTCATATGATACACTTTCCAATGCAAGCTTCTAAGAACTTTAAAAATATTGAAGTTAATACTTTAAATATATCTGATAGTTATGAAACAATAGAAGCAAGAGTAAAACAACTTAGAGTTTTATATCCAAATGCTACTTATACAAATAACCATACAGGTTCAGTTTTTACAGAAAATTATGAAGCTATGGACAAACTTTTTCGTGCATTAAAAAAATATAATTTTATATTTGTAGATAGTAGAACAACTCCAAACTCTGTAGCAAAAGAGTTATCTATAAAGTACCAAATGCCTTATATTGTAAGAGATACTTTTTTGGACAATGATAGAAGCTTTACAGCTATTCAAAATCAGCTAAAAGATGCAATAAGAGTTGCCAAAAAACAAGGTTTTGCAATAGCTATTGGACACCCTTATGAAGTTACTTTCCAAGTTTTAAAAGAGTCAAAACATCTTTTAAATGATGTTGAGCCAATATTTTTAAACAAACTTCCATATTTATAAAAATTTAGTTAAAATAAATATAAAAATTATCAAGGGGTGATTATGATAAATCAATTTGATTTTAAAATCAAAGAGCTTGAAAATATGAAAAAATACCCGAAAGAACTATATTTTATAGGAAATACTCAACTTTTAAAAAGAAAAAAAATCTCTATCGTAGGCACAAGAAGACCTTCAAATTATACAAAAGAGTTTACATATAAACTAGCTTCAAAACTATCTCAAAATGGAATTTGTATAGTAAGTGGTGCTGCCATGGGAGTTGATAGCATTGCACATAGTGGGGCTGGATTAAACAACACTATAGCGGTTGTAGCAAATGGTTTGGATATAAGATATCCTAGTGTAAATAAAAATCAAATTATTGAGATTGAAAAAAATGGCTTAATTATCTCAAGTTTTAAAGAGGGTGAAAAAGCAAGATTATATAGCTTTGTACAAAGAAATGAGATAGTTGTAGCTTTAGGTGATAAATTAATAGTTACTCAAGCTGATTTAAACTCTGGAAGTATGACATCTGTAGAGTTTGCAATTAAACAAAACAAAGAGATTTTTGTTTTACCACATAGAATAAATGAGAGTTTAGCTACAAACGAACTAATCAAAAAAGGCTTAGCAAAAGCAATTTACGATATTGATGAGTTTATAGAAGATATTGTTGGGGTTGGCCTTTTTGGATTTGAAAATAGTTTTGATGAGATTTTAGAGTATTGCAAAAGTAACCCAATTTATGATCAAGTACTTCTAAAATATCCAGATAAAATATTAGAGTATGAGCTAGATGGTAAAATAGCTATCAAAGATGGAAAAGTTTTTGTGCTTTAGTATAAATATTAATAGATATAAATCTATCTATTAATATCTTAATTGATAAGTTATATCTCCAGCTCCAACACCTAAAAATATACCCTCATCATAAGTTTTTATGATTTTATCATCTTTTATAAGCTCTATTTTACCTTTGTATGAAACTACTCTATCAGCAAAAATTGGATCATAAGAGGCAAACTCTTTTTCAAAATCAATATCTATTTTTTTCTCACCAGCAACTGTCCAAAGTGGAAGAATAATTAACTCATCACATCTTCTAAAACACTTTTTAAAACCTTCAAGATTATCACTTGTTCTACTATATTTATGTGGTTGCCAAAGAACTATTCTATTGTTAAAGTTTGTAAGATTATCATATAACTCAACTGATTTCATAGTTGCTTCAATCTCTGTTGGATGATGTGCATAATCATCAATTACCACAAATTTTTCATTTGATTGAACAATATCAAATCTCTTTTTAATACCTTTATAGTTTAAAAGATTTTTTCTAATAGTCTCAATATCAAGTTCGTTTAAAGCGGCCATTATTGCCAAAGAAGCATTTGATGCTATATGAAAACCAAATCCCCAAACTTCAAAAGTACCATAATCTTTTAAATCAAATTTTGTGCAAGGTTGCCCATCTTTTAAAGTGTAACAAAGATTTTTTATATCTTTTGATGGATACAGATATGTTGCATCCTCAATTTTTAATTTTTGAATATCTTTATCTTCACCATTTACAACTCTCTTTTTTGCCAAACTTAAAAAAGTTTCATACGACTCATAAAATTTATCATAATCATAGTGATAATATTCCATATGCTCAGGCTCAGCATTTGTAACTATTGCACAATATGGATTTGAAAGTAAAAAAGATGCATCGCTTTCATCAGCTTCAAAGGCAACTGTTTTATCTACATATCTAAAATTACTTCCAAACTCTTTTGAAATAGCACCAATTAATGCACTACTTTGTAAAATAGTTGCTAATATTGCTGTTGTAGTAGATTTTCCGTGAGCACCTGCAACACAATAATTTTTCTTATCTCCTAAAATTATAGGTAGTGCCTCTTTTCTTGAAAGAGTTCTGATTTGTTTAAGTCTTGCTTCTATTAACTCAGGATTCTCATCTGTAACTGCTGCTGAATAAATTACTAAATCTAAATCATCACTTATATTTTTTGCCTCTTGCGGACAAGATACTTTTATTCCCTCTTTTTCTAACTCTTTTGTAATTGAAGAACTTTTCATATCGCTTCCACTTACGCTATGCCCATCAAAATTCAAAAATCTAGCTAGTGCAGAAAGCCCTATTCCTCCAATTCCTATAAAATGAACTCTCAAATTATTTCCTTTTTTCGATTAAATGTTTTAAATTTTCATACTCTTTTTGTAAAAACTCTTGGTGATTTTTCAAAAAATCATCTACATCAAAATTAAAAGTTGTAATAAAATACCCATACTCTTCTTTAGATTCAAGCTCATCTTTATCAACAAACTCTTCATAAAAATCTTCAAAATCAAGCTCTTTTGATAAATTTACAATTAAAACTTCCATATTTTTTTTCAAAAAATCATCATTAATACTATTTGCAAGAGTAAAAAAAAGTGCTTTTGCTAATTCAAAATCACTATTTGACCATTTCTCAATAGCAAGTTCATAAAAAGCTCTGATAGTTAAAAAATCAATATTTTCTAGTTTTAATAACTCATTTTTTTCTAATTTTTCTTCAAGATTAAGAGTAGCAACTTTTAAAATCTCTTCATAAATTTTGTTTGTTTTTTCTTCTTCTAAATCTAAAACTAGCATAGTGTCTAAAATTTCATACATCATCTCTATATTTTGATTTTTTATTGAATTTTGCATTGCTGCTTCTAAATATATTAAAAAATCTGGATTTGTTCTAGCTTCGTTTAAATCGTTTTTATTCATTTTTGTACCTGTTCTTCAGAAATTGGAATTAAGATTTGATTAAATTTATTCATATCAAAAGCAACTAAATCACTATTTGTATAGAAGAACTTAATAAATGACCTTTTTTTAAACATTTTTTGTTTTAGAGGTAAGATTTGTAACATCTCTTTTTGTTTTTTTAACTCTCGTATTGGATTTTCAACACCTTTTATAATCTCTAGTTTTTCATTAAAGATTTTTGCCAAATTTTCATAGTGGTCTAGTAAACTTACTTGATTATCTTTTTGTCCTATTGGATCATAATCAAATATTTTTGTTTTTAATTTTAACTGAGTAGCAACATCAAAAACTATTGGAGAAATCTGTTCATAACTTCCACTATCATTTAAAACAACTCCAACATTTTTTGAAGCTTTTAAACTCTCTTCTCCCATTTTAAAAATTGGAATTTTTAGCTCTAAAAGAAAATTTAATTTATATAAATCTTTGAACATAGATTTTGTCAAAATAAGCAAACCAATATTATATTTCCTGCTATCTTCTTTAATTATCTCTTTAAATCCTAAATTCGCATAATCTATTTGCAAAATTATTGTAGGAAAATATTTTAATTCATTTTTGATAAGTTCCATAATTGCTACAGTTGTAGGTCTTGTAACTTTTACAATAAGTAAAGAGTTTTTTAATTTTTCATTTAGATATTTTGCTTCATCAAGAGCTTTTTTTACACTCTTTTCATCTTCTAAATATAGATCCAAATATAAGTAAATTTTACTTCCAAATGGCATAGGAAATTGACCTTGAGTTTTTCCTATAACATTATAAATATTCATCAAAACAGTTGGTTTTCCAATAACCAAAATCAAATCATTTGGTTTTAAAACTAAAGATGATTTTAGATTCATTAATTTTTGATTTCTATAAAGACCAAAAATTCTCCAATCTTTTTGTTCAATAGAGTCAATAGAACGATAAGCATAAGAGCTTCCAAATGGAATTTTTATCTCCATTATTTCACCTTGCTTTAATCCAATATTTTGAGCTAAAACAGGTACATTTGGTAATCTTTCAACCATTCCATTTGCTAAAACATCAATTCCTTTGTAAATACTAACCATTGGGTCTTTTATATTTATTCCCCAATAATCTAAAATAGTAATTTGAAGATTTTTTTTGTATTCTCTAATATTTTTAATAACACTCATCATCTCATCTTTTGAACTAAGTGCCATTAAAACTTCACTATGGATATTTTTGTCAAGAACCATTGATAGTTTTGAATTTGAAGTAGGATCAAATTTATAGAATGTAAAATTTGATGGCTTTTGAATAGGTAAAATCACATCATTCATATATACAACATCATAGTTGTTATCACCTGTATTTGACTCTACAATTCTTTGCAAAAGCTTCTTTGCAACTATTCCATCAAGTATAATTAATATCTTTTTCATGGGCGAAATTATATCTTAAAAAGTTTAATAGTAGATTTTAGATAGAATATAATCTTAATTAAAAAAAGGTTTATAATATTTATGGAATTTCAAATTAACGCAACTTCACAAGGGGCTAGAGCCTGTACAATTAAAACAGCACATAGCACTATTTTAACTCCTGTTTTTATGCCTGTTGGTACTCAAGGAACTGTAAAAGCTCTTGATGCAAACGATATGTTAGAAATGGGTGCAAAGATTATTTTAGGAAATACTTATCACTTATATTTAAGACCAGGAAGCAAACTAATAAAAAAGTTTGGTGGACTTCATGGTTTTTCAAAATTTCCAAACTCATTTTTAACAGATAGTGGAGGTTTTCAAGCCTTTTCACTAAGTGATAATAGTAAACCAGATGAAAATGGGATTATGTTTAAATCTCATATAGATGGAAGCAAACACTACTTTACACCAAAAAGTGTTTTAGATACTCAATATGATTTGGGTAGTGATATTATGATGATTTTGGATGATTTAGTTGCCTTGCCAAATACAAAAGAGAGAATTGCTAAATCAATTGAAAGAACTACAAAATGGGCCAAAGAAGCTATTGAATATCACATGGAACAAAAATCAAAAGGTATTGGGGTAAATCAAAATATCTTTGCAATTATTCAAGGTGGCACAGATAAAGAGTTTAGAAAACTAAGTGCCGAACAACTTTGTGCAATGAGTGATTATGATGGTTTTGCAATTGGTGGATTAAGTGTTGGTGAACCAAATGCTGATATGTACGAAACTGTAGAGTGGACTACACAATTTATGCCAAAAGATAAACCTAGATATTTAATGGGTGTTGGAACACCTGAAGATTTGATAGAAAATATTGAACGTGGTGTTGATATGTTTGATTGTGTAATGCCTACAAGAAATGCAAGAAATGGAACACTTTTTACAAGTTTTGGAAGATTGAATATCAAAAAAGCAGAGTTTAAAGAAGATATTAAACCAATAGATGAAACTTGCTCTTGTTATACTTGTAAAAATTTTACACGAGCTTACTTAAATCATCTTTTAAGAGCTGGTGAGATAACTTATTTTAGATTGGCTTCTATACACAATATATATTACTATTTAGATTTAATGAAACAAGCTAGAGAGGCTATTTTAAAAGATAATTGGATTGAGTTTAAAAAAGATTTTTATGCTAAAAGAGGCAAATAAATCTTTTTTTTGATAAAATAGGCAAAAAATTTAAGAGCAACTCGTTGCTTTCTTTAGGATTTTGCTACTTTTAGTTAAATTTATTTAACGCTAAAAAGTAGTATTTAAATATTTTGGTTACCTTTAAAAGGGTAACCTTTTAAAGGAAAAATTTATGATAACTGTAGATGATAATTTAATAGCAAAATTAGAAAAACTTTCAAGTTTGAAAATAGAAGATGATAAAAAAGAGAAAATAAAAAGTGATATTTCTCAAATGCTTGAGTTTGTAAACAACTTAAATGAAGTTGATGTTTCAAATGTTGAAGCAATAGCAAGTACAGTAAAAGGTGGAACTCCTTTTAGAGAAGATATTGCCGTTTCAAGCAAAGAGATTTCTGATGCAATTTTAAAAAATGCACCAAAGAGTGAAGATAACTACTTTGTAGTTCCAAAAATTATAGAGTAAAAATATGATAAAAGTTTACGGTATAAAAACTTGCGGAAGTGTACGAAATGCTTTGAAGTTTTTCAAAGACCACAATATAGAAGTTGATTTTGTAGATTTTAAAACTACAAAAGTAGATTTAGAAACTGTTAAAAAATGGTCACAAAAAGTTGATATAAATATACTTTTTAACTCAAAAGGTACTAAATACAAAACGATGAATTTAAAAGAGTTAAATCTTGATGAACAAGGTAAAAAAGAGTATCTTGCAAATGAACCTATGCTTTTTAAAAGACCAGTTATAGAGTATGGTGATAATTTAATAGTTGCTTGGGATGAAGAAGAGTATAAGAAGATTTTTTTATAAATCTTTTTTGAGTTGTCAAGTAATACTTGACAACTCAAATTTATTATTTAATTTAGTTTTTTTGTAGATTTCTTAGCAATCCATCCAATTACAGTTTCTTTTCGTTTTTCATCAAAATATTCAACTTGTAACCAATAAGCTTTATTTTCTATTATTAAAAGTTTTTGATTAGGATAAACCTCAGCTATTTTTTTTGATTTTGTATTAGATTGTTCTCTTACTTCTGCATTTTTAGTAACTTCGTAATATTGCTCTTGCTTTAATAATTTAGAAAATTTATTATCTAGCTCTTTTATCATTTCTTGAGTTTTAATATATTCTGAATTATCAGGGAATGAATAAATATACAATGCAAATAATAAACTAATTATTGAAATTATTCTATCAAATGTTATTAAATCTTTTTTAGTAAAATCTTTTTTTTGTTCTATTTTCTTATTTATTTCTTCAATATCTTCATATTTTATATCAAAAGTAAACTTATCATCAATTTTAAGTTTTTTTGAAAAATTATTTAGATCTTCAATAAAATCTTTATCTACTTCAAAATTTTCTTTTAATTGTTTATATGTTTCTCCTAATTCTAAAAAAGTTGAATTATTAAATACTCTTTGAAAAGTTTTTATATTTTCTAAAATAGACTTATCAATTTTAGGTAAATTTATTAAAAATTTATTTTGTTGCATTATATTAGACAATTCCATTTGCTGTTTGATTATTGGAGCAAAAGTATCATTTAAATTTTTAGAAATTTCTAATTGTTTTTTAAAGACTTCATTTAAATCACTATTATTTAGAATTTGAGCTAATGGACTTAATTGTTGACTAATTTCTCCTAAAATTTTAAAAATTCTATTGTTCATTTACATACTCTTCATACAATCCAAATAAAAACTCAATTCTCTCTTTATCGTTTTTAAATAATTTTGAGCCATAGCAGTTATCAACAGCTTTATCTAACTCTTGATGAGCTTTTTTTAGATTTGGTGGCATAGAAAGCGGGTCGTAAAGGTCAGCTAAACTACAATCACTAAATTGTGAACGAATATTTAAAACATTTTGTGCTTTCTCTTCCACAGCTTTTTTTTGTTTTTCACTTACATTTTTTGGAAATGGATAGTTGTTGTAAACCAAATCTTTTGAATATCTATAATCACTTTTTAACCTTCCACAAGTATATTTAACCCATGCCATGTGCATAAGCGAAGTAAGTTGTCCAAATAAAAATAAATCTCCGTTCGGTATAGATAAACAAGTATCACTAACAATATAATTTCTATCAAAAAATCCCATTGGAATATACAATCTTCTTTCAGAAGAAACTCTTGGAACCACAATAAATGTATTTGGTCTATTTCTATCCCTAAATAATGTTGGAGTTAAAGCGTGTTTTTGAGTAGATACAGCAGGACTACTTTCTCTAAAAATTTTAACTTTTTCAACTCTTTCCAAAACAGTTGGCATATTTCTAAGTTCTTTTGGACTTATATTTTCAAGCCATAAACACCATCTTTTTTTATTGTTAAGAAATTCTCTTGCACTTATTAATGATAAAATATAATTTTTTGCATTTGGTTCTTTTTTGAGAAATTCTTCTAATTCTTTATCTTCTATAATTAGATTTCCTCCATCAAGTGGCATATTTCCAAAGTTCATTTTTGGAATTTTACACATTGGATTATTTCTTGATTCTATGATTAAATCATCTCCTTCTACTAAATAAGGATTGATATTTTTTACACTTTTTTCAAGTGCATCACTTTTGATATTTTCATATTCAAATATTTTTTTATTTGTTGTATCAAAAGAGGCAAATCCTACAATTACAACATGTACAGCTGCATTTGATTTTGCTTCATTACTCCAATTGAAAGTTTGGTGTGCAAAGTGGATTTTTATTCCATAGTTTGAAAATAACTCTTTCCACAAAATACCAACTTGCTCACCTTGAACTATTGAATTTGTAGATACAAAAGCCACTTTTATTTTTCTATTTTGAATATATTTTGAAGCTTTTAAATACCAAGCAGCTACATAATCTAAAACTTTTCCATTTTTTACATTTGAAAAAATAGTTTCCATTTCTTTTCGTTGATTTGAATTTAAAAGTTTTGAACCTATAAAAGGTGGATTACCCAAAATATAAGTTAGTTTTTCTTTACTTATTACATCTTCTCAAGATATTTGAAGTGAGTTTGCATGAACTATATTTGCTGATTTTTTCAAAGGAAGTCTTACAAAATATTGCCCAAAATGTTCACTAATAATCATATTCATTTGATGATCAATTAACCACATTGCAACTTGAGCTATTTGAGCTGGAAACTCTTCAACTTCAATTCCGTGAAATTGATCAACATCACACCAAACAATTGAAGATATATCAAGTACATTTTCACTATAAAGAATTTTTAGTATCTCAAGCTCTAAAATTCTTAATTCTCTATAAGCAATAATTAGGAAATTTCCACTTCCACAAGCTGGGTCTAAAAAGTGTAGAGTTGATAACTCTTTGTGAAATTCAGCTAGTTGTTTTTTATTCTTTTTTACTTTTTCAAACTTTTCATAAAGTTCATCTAAAAATAAAGGACGAATTAGTTTTAAAATATTTGCTTCACTTGTATAGTGAGCTCCCAAATTTCTTCTATGCTCTTTGTCCATAATTGATTGAAAAAGTGAGCCAAAAATAGCTGGAGATATTTTGCTCCAATCAAGATAACAGCACTCAAGAAGTATATCTCTCATTTTACTATCAAATGATGGAATAGGTAAAAACTCCTCAAAAAGTTTTCCATTTACATAAGGAAAAGTTGCCAAGCTCTCATCAAGATTTTTTAATCTTTTTTCAAAAGGAGTATTTAAAACTTGAAAAAGTTCTGTTAGTTTACTTCCTAAATCACTTCCATCTTCGCTAGTTTTATTTTCCAAAAATTCAAGAAATGCTCTTTTTTCAAAAATAGATGTATCTTCGGCAAATCCTAAAAATAGAAGTCTTACTAAAAAAAGTTCCAAAGGATGTCCATCGTATCCAACATCTTTTAACTTATCGTGAAGTTTTCCCATCATTTGGGCAGCTTGTATATTTATAGGGTCTTCTGCAACTACTTTATGCTTTGTGTAACCTGCAATAAAGCCAAAAAGATGAACATTTTTATAGAGTTCATTTAGTGTAAATTCATAGTTTTTATCCTCTTCCAAATCATAAAGTTTGAAAGTTTCAAAATCAGAGATAAGTATATATTTTGGAAGTTCAGCTTCTTTAAGTCCTGGAAAATAATCCATTGCTTGAGTATAAGCTTTTGCTAAATCTTTACCTCTTGATTTATGCTCAACTAAAAGTGTACCTTTCCAAAAAAGGTCAATTCTTCCTCTTTGTTCACCTAATTTTTTAACTGGCTCTTCAAAAGATGCTACTCTTTTTCTACTAATTCCAAAAATATTAAAAAAATCATTCCAAAAGCTTTGAGATTCTGCATGTTCTCTTTGCTCTTTTTCCCACTCTTTTGAAAAATTTATTGCCCTATTTTTTATCTCATTCCAACTTAATGCCATTTTGTAACCTTGTGTATATTATGCGTTTTGTTGATAACAAAAAATTTAAACCTAAAAAATTATCTATACTCCCAAACAACTCCCAAAGCTGTATCCATAATTGATATATTCATAGCAGATAACTCATCTCTTATACTATCTGCTTTTGCAAAATCTTTATTTTTTTTCGCCTCTGCTCTTTTTGAAATCAAATCTTCTATGCGTTTTTTTAGCTCTAAACTAACTCCAAATTGGAAATAAGAGAAAGCATCACTTCCACCAAAACCTAGAACTTTTTCAATAAACTCAATATTTGCAACTATCTCTTGTTTTAGACTCTTATCTTTTGGATTTTTATCCAAACTATCATTTGAACTATTTATAAACTCATCAATAAAGCTAAGTGCCAATGATGTATTTAAATCATCATTTAGTGCTTCCAAAAGAGTGTTTTCAAACTTTTCATTCACTTTTGAAGCAGTTACTTCATAAACTCTTTTTTTAACTCTATAAAGTTTATCAAGTCTTTTTTTACTTGCAAGTAAATCCTCTTCGTTAAAGTTTATATTTGCTCTATATGAAGAGCTTAGAAGATAAAATCTTACAACTTCTCCACTATAAGATTTCAAAACATCTTTTAAGAAAAATGAGTTCCCTAAAGATTTACTCATCTTTTCTCCATTTATATTTACAAAACCGTTGTGCATCCAATATTTTGCAAGATTTTGTCCACTTGCACATCTTGTTTGACTAGCTTCATTTTCATGATGAGGAAAAAGTAAATCAGCTCCACCACAATGAATATCAATTTGGAAAGGTTCATCCTTATAAGCTAAATGTTTTTCAATCATAGCACTACACTCAATATGCCATCCAGGACGACCTGCTCCAAAATTTGAAGCAAAAGATACATCACTAGCTTTTTCAAATTTCCAAAGAGCAAAATCTGAACTATTTCTTTTTTGATTGTTTATTTCAACTCTTGCTTGTGAATTTTCATCACTTGCTTGATTTGATAATGAACCATAATTTTTATCTTTTGAAACATCAAAATATACGCTATCATCTGTTTTATATGCGATATCTTTTGAAAGTAAATTTTCTATCATCTCTTTCATAGCATCAAGATTTTCAGTAGCTTTTGGCTCAAAACTATTTGGTAAAATATTTAAAATTTCCATATCATTTTTATAATTTTTTATATAAAAAGTTGTAATCTCTTCTAAAGATTTACCCTCTTCTTTCATCTTTTTGATAATCTTATCATCAATATCTGTAAAATTTTTTGCAAAAACTACTTCATAACCATTTGCTTTTAAAACTCTATGAAGTAAATCAAAAGCAATAGCACTTCTTGCATGTCCTAAGTGAGAATTATCATAAACAGTTGGTCCACACACATATATTTTTGAAATGTTTGGTTTTAAAGATACAAATTCTACTTTTGTTTTTTTTGATGTATCATAAAAATATATCTTTTTCATACTATTTAAATAGTGCCTCTAGGCTTGATGCATCACTTATCTTTTCATCTTTTTTAGTTTCAAGATTTGAAGTTGTTACACCTGTTTCAATCTCAACAATCTCTATATCATATTTTGTAAGCATAGAAGCTAATCTTATATTTAATCCAGCTTTACCTATTGCTTTACTTTTTTGCTCACTATTAATTGTAACAACTGCTTTACCTTTTTCACCATTTTTTGGATGTTCTTCTATTTTTACACTATTTACTAAAGCAGGACTTAAAGCACGAGAAATAAACATCTCTGGAACACTTGAATACTCTATACAATCGATATTTTCTCCATTTAGCTCTTGTGAAACGGCATTTATTCTAACACCTTTTACACCAACAATTGCTCCAATTGCATCTATTTGTGGGCTTGTAGATATAAGTGCTATTTTTGATCTACTTCCAGGAATTCTAGCACTTGCTTCTATAATAATTTTTTCATCTTTAAGTTCTGGAACTTCTAAAGTAAGTAAATTTTCCAAAAACTTAGGACTTGTTCTTGATAACTCTACCATCAAGCCTAAATTTTTATCAATATTTACAGATTTAACAACAGCTTTAAGTGTATCTCCTACTTTAAAATACTCACCTTTTATTCTATTTTTTCTTTGAAGAATACCTTTTATTTCTCCTATTTCAATAAAAGTACTATCATTTTTGTCAACTCTTGTAACAACAGCAGATACAATTTTTCCAACTTTTTCTTTGTATTTTGCCATTATATTTTCTTCTACAAATCTTTGAAGCTTATATTCAAAATTACTTGAAAGAATTGTTGCAGCATTTCTTCCCATATTTTCAAATTCTAACTCATAACTCAAATGATCCCCAAGTTCTAAATCACTATTGATAGCTTTTGCTTCATCTATTGCTATAAAATTCTCTTTATTTATTGGTGTTCCGTCTTCATTTACTAAATCTTCGAATAATCTTTTATCATCATTTGCTACAACTTCTATCTTTTGAAAAAGTGTTAATTTTTTACTTGCTCTATCTACTTTTGCATCAAAAATCAAAGTGTAATCAACCATTTTTTGAGCAGTCTTAATCAAAGCCTCTTTTAAAGCATTTTCTACATCAGTAATTTTAAGACCCTTTTCATAAGCTATTGAGTCTAAAATATCTATTATTTTATCCATAATTATTTCCTATAGTTTTTTTAACATTGAAATGGTAAGTTTGATTTTCAATGCAAGTTTTAGGACAATAGTATATCAAAACTACCTTTTATAGAAATTAAAGCAATTTTTGACTAAAATATACGATTATTTGAAAAAAAAGGTTTAATGAAATGGAATTATTAATTGCTAGAAATGAATTAAATGAAAAGCCAAAAAAAGTACAGTTAGAAAAGATTAAAGATGAGCTAAAAAAAGAGGGTCAAAAAATATTTTACTTTGATAGAGATAACTCTCACAAAGATATGATGGCTCTAGTTGAAGCTTTAGAAAAAGAGGGATTTAATATCTATTTTAGAGAGATTAAATTTGGATTAGCTGATGATGAGTATATGTATGAGGTTCATGCACTTTAATATTTTATAGTGATAAAAAATATGAGCAAAAAACTATTTATACAAACTTTAGGTTGTCAAATGAATGACACCGATAGTAAACATATTCAAGCAGAACTTGAAAAACACAAAGGTTATAGTGCTACACAAAATATTGAAGATGCTGATTTAATTATTATAAACACTTGTTCTGTTCGAGAAAAACCAGTTCAAAAACTATTTTCTGAAATTGGACAATTTAATAAGAAAAAAAAAGATGGTGCAAAAATTGGCGTTTGTGGATGCACAGCATCTCATTTAGGTGAAGATATTATAAAAAGAGCTCCTTATGTTGATTTTGTACTGGGAGCTAGAAATATTTCAAAAATAAAAGATGTTGTTGATAAAAAAGGCTCTGTTGAAATAAGTATTGATAATGACGACTCACAATATGAGTTTGCAATAGCAAATAACAACAATTTTAGAACAAGTGTAAATATATCTGTTGGTTGTGATAAAGAGTGTACATATTGCATAGTTCCTAGTACAAGAGGTGATGAAATATCTATTCCACCAGAAATGATAGTTTCACAAATACAAAAAGCTGTTGATAATGGTGTTGTTGAAGTTGCTCTTTTGGGACAAAATGTAAACTCTTATGGAAAAAGATTTAGTAATAATAGAGATAAATATAGCTTCACACAACTTCTTCAAGATATATCAAAAATAGATGGTCTAAAGAGAATTAGATTTACATCTCCACATCCTCTTCATATGGATGATGAGTTCATAGAAGAGTTTGCAAGAAATCCAAAAATCTCAAAATGTATTCATATGCCTCTTCAAAGTGGTTCTACAAAGATTTTAAAAGCTATGAAAAGAGGATACACAAAAGAGTGGTTTTTAAATAGAGCTTTAAAAATGAGAGAGTTAATTCCTGATTTAAGAATTACTACAGATATTATTGTAGCTTTTCCAGGAGAGACACATGAGGACTTTTTAGATACTTTAGATGTTGTAAATCAAGTAAAATTTGATCAAATTTTCAATTTTAAATACTCTCCTAGACCAAATACTAAAGCACTTGAATTAAAAGATTTAGAAATAGAAGATAGTATTGGAAGTGCAAGACTTGATGAGCTAATAGAACTTCATAAAAGATATTTAGAGAACTCAATGCCTAATATGATTGGAAAAACAGTAAATGTTTTAGTTGAGAGTTTAAAACCAAATGGTGAAGTAAGTGGATATACAGATAATTACTTTTTGGTATTTACAAAAGGAAGTGATGAATTACTTGGGAAATTTATAAATGTAAAAATTACAAGTGCAACAAGAACATCATTAAAAGGCGAAATAGTAAAGTAATGTGGAAGTCAATCAAAAAAAAGTATGCTCCATATTTGTTATATTTAATAACAAAATTTATCTATTCAACAAATAAAAAAGTTTATCATCATCCAAAAGATGACAAAGAACCTTTTGTTTTATGTATGTGGCATGGTGATTTACTTTCACAAATCTTTAATTATCATCACTTTCGAAAAGGCTGGGTTGTAAAAGCTTTAATAAGTGAAAATAGAGATGGAGAGATTATTGCAAAAACAGCAGAACTTTTTAATTGTGGAGCAGTTCGTGGTTCTAGCTCACATGGTGCTTCAAAAGTTTTAATAAGAGCATTAAAAGAGTTAAAAGTTGGAAATGATGTTGCAATTACTCCTGATGGTCCTAGAGGTCCACGATATAGCATTGCAGATGGAGTTGTAATAATTTCACAAAAAAGTGGAAAAAATATTAGATGTTTTAATGCCATACCTTCTAAATATTGGCAGTTTAACTCATGGGATAAATTTGTATTACCAAAACCTTTTGGTAAAATAGATTTTTATATAAGCGAACCTTTTAGTGTAAAAGATATGGAACTAGAAGATGCGAAATCTTTAATAAAAACAAAGATGTTACAACACTCTTTAATATAAATTAGGAAAAAAAATGTTTAAAAAAGAGACTATGTTTATAAATGTTGTAAAACAAAACAACAATCTAAAAGTTGAATATAAAAAATATATAAATAATAAAGAAATAAGTGAAGACAACTCAACATTTCTACTAGATGGGGATATTCTTCCAGATAATATTGTTCAAAAATTAAACAATCTACAAAATGAGAATGATTTAAGTTATATATCAACTCTACTTTTAAGTGATACTACAAAATTAATTCCAAAATCAATATCACCAAAAGTAAAAGATTGTGAAATTATTAATTTCAATGAAGCTTACGATATTGTTGTATTAAAAACAACACTATTTGAAACACAAAATTATTTTGGAAAAACTGGAATTGATTATATATATTCAGCTTTTCATATAATGAATGCTCATATTCAAAAACAAAGCTCAAAAAATGAACTTCTATTTTTTATATACAATGACCGAGCTTATATTTTAATAGTAGATAAAAACAGTAAGATTGTTTACAATGAAGTTGTAGATTTACTAACTTTTGATGCTGTAAAAAGAACACATTTTTATGAAGACAATTTGGAGGGTCAAAAACTTTTTGATGAACTTTATTATCTTGAACTTAGTGAACTTTTACAAAAAATTCTAAAAAATTTTCATGAGTCTCAAAAAGAGATTTTTATACAAAAAGTATCTTTTTTGTTCGCTTTAAGAAATCTTACAAAAGAGCAATTAACAAACCTAAGTCTGGAATTAATGCTTAAGGTAGATGACTACAGTGTTGATATTCATGATGAACTTTTTAGCTTATCACGAAATCCAAATGTTTTAAAAAGTTTTGTAGTCCCAAGAAAAAAGAAGAAAAAGAAAGATTCTAGATATATTTTTGTATTTATTCTTTTTGCTATGATGTTTTATGGTGGGTACAAAATATACAATATGATAGATTTTAGAAAAATTGCAATAAACTTAAATTTAATAGAAGCAACTAAAACTATAAATCTTGAAAAACTTCCTGATCATATTTTAAATAATAGTAAAATTGAGCATAGAATAAAAGCTATTTTTAATACTACTCCACAAAATGTAATGATAAATGAGCTTATTTTAAAAAATAAAGTATTAGAACTAAAAATTACTGCAAAAGATAATGAGAATCTAGATTTACTAAAACAGTCTCTAAATAAAATATATCAAACTGTTGAGACAAAAAAATTAGATGAAAAACAAGAGAGTAATTTTGAAGCAATAGTTGTAGCAAAAGATGAATTAGAGATTAAAGATGTTGTGTATGGAATATTTACTCAAGAATATTTACAAGATGAACTTTTTGATAAAGAGAGTATAAATGAACAGTTAAAAATTCTCTTACCAGAACACTCTATAATAAAATATATAGAAACACTTAATGCAAACAAAGTTGAGATTTTCAGTTTTAGTGTAAATACTATTGTAAAAGAACCTAAAGATTTATTTAATATATTTACAAATATAAATAGTGAGTTATACTCAATCAATATTTCAAAACCTATTTTGATGAAAAATACAAATTTAGGAATTGAAGTTGATTTTATTATAGAATTTAATCAACTAAAAAATTAAAAGACATCTTTATTTTATATTTTAAGCTAAGTTGTTGTTCTTTTAGTACTTTGGCTTTAGAACATACAACTTACCTTTCTCTTTCATTCTTCCAGCATAATTTAAAGCTTCAGGACCAAATCCCCAGAAAAAGTCAGCTCTTATTTCTCCTTTAATTGCACCACCAACATCTGCTGCGACTGTGAGTTTATTTATAGGTTCTTTTGAAATAGGATTTTGTGTATTTAAAAAAACAGGCATTCCTAATGGAATATATGTTCTATCAACTGCTATATTTCGTTTTGGAGTTAAAACAGTATTTAAAGCTCCTGTAGCTCCTTGATCTGCAACTTTAAAAAAAACATAACTCTCATTTATATTTAAAATGTCATCTATTTTTGAAGGATTTTTTAGTAAGGCTTCTTTTATTGCTTGAACACTTATATCTTCTTTTGAAATTATCTCATTATCTATAAAATATCTTCCAATACTTTTATATTCTCGTCCATTTTGTCCAGCATATCCAACATTTAAAATCTCTCCAGTATCAAGTTGTATTTTCCCACTTCCTTGAACTTGTAAGAAAAATAGGTCTATTTTATCATCTACATAAGCTATTGCTTCAAGATTTTTATTGTTTGGATTTTTTTCTATAGAAGCTCTTGTATCATAAGGAACAATTTTTTTACCAACTTTTTTGCCAATATTTTTATACCCTTGTAAACTATTTGTATTTGAAAGAACTAAATCTTTTGGAATTTTATAAACTGGATATTTATACCTTTGAGTTTTTTTTAAACTTCCGTATAATAGTGGTTCATAATAACCTGTTATCATTCCCTCATCATTTGAATTATTATCATAAAGTTTATATGCTTGGAAGTTTGATACAAAAAACATAGCTCCATCATTTGTATGTTGTGCTTTTTGGCAAACATTTTTTAACTCTTCATACCTTTGTGATTTTTGGCAATCTTTTTTAAAAACTTCTAATGCATGATTTAAATCATCATCAAAAAAACCTTTTATTTGAGAAAAAGGAACTTTTTCCATTTTATTTAAAATCTCTTTTTCATATTTTGATTCAAGACTATTTTGTGAATATTTTTTTTCTATACTTATATTTTCATCTTTTTTCGAACAAGCCGCTATTAAAAAAATAAGTGAACTTAAAAATATTAAATTCTTCATATATTACACTCCATTTGAGAATTTATTGAATGTATCTCTTTTAAACCACAACTTGTACATAAAAACTCTACATCTTTTATACCAGAACAACCATGATATTTTAAAACAGTTGTTTTGATTACATCTTGTGTAAAATTTGTATTACTATTTTTATCAAAAAAAACTTTTCTTGTCTCTAAACAACTAGGACAACTACCACTTAATAGCGAAAAAAGATGATTTTGTTTTGATTTAAAAAAGATATATATTAGGAGTAATACTACTATAAAAAGAATAAAAATATAAATAAGTGTTTGCATAAGGTAGAGTTTTACTCTACCTCAGCATCGATAACATCGTCATCTTTTTTTGCTTGTTGGTTTGCTTGTCCACCTTGTCCTTGCTCACCATCTTTTTTATACATAGCTTCTGCTAATTTATGAGATTTTTCAGTTAAAACTTTTAACTTCTCTTCAATTTGCTCTTTTGTAGCATTATCATCTTTTAAAGTCTCTTCAAGATCTGCCGCTGCATCAATAATTCCTTTTTTATCTTCTTCACTAATAGAACTTTCATTCTCTTCTAATGTTTTTCTTGTAGAGTGAAGCATTGCATCTGCTTGGTTTCTTGTCTCAATTAGAGCTTTTCTTTTAGCATCTACATCTTTATTTGCTTCAGCTTCTGCAACCATTTTTGCAATCTCATCATCACTTAATCCAGAGCTTCCAGAGATTGTAATTTTGTTCTCTTTTCCAGTACCTTTATCTTTTGCACTTACATTTAAAACTCCATTTGCGTCTATATCAAATGTTACTTCAATTTGAGGAACACCTCTTGGAGCTGGTGGAATATCTGAAAGTTCAAACATACCTAAAGATTTGTTATCTCTTGCAAACTCTCTTTCACCTTGAGAAACATGGATAGAAACAGCTGGTTGGTTATCATCTGCTGTACTAAATACTTGAGATTTTTTAACTGGAATTGTTGTTCCTTTTTCAATAAGTTTTGTCATAACTCCACCTAAAGTCTCAATTCCTAAAGATAGTGGTGTAACATCAAGTAATAATACATCCTTAACATCACCTCTTAAAACTCCAGCTTGAACAGCAGCTCCAGCAGCTACAACCTCATCTGGGTTTACACCTTTATTTAAATCTTTTCCAAAGAACTCTCTTACAACTTGGTTTGCTTTTGGTAATCTAGTACTTCCACCAACCATAATAATTTCATCAATATCACTTTTACTTAAATTTGCATCTTTTAAAGCAACTTTTATATGCTCTAAAGTTTCATCTATTAACTTCTCAGTCATAGATTCAAATTTAGCTCTTGTTAAAGATTTTACTAAGTGAATTGGCCCTGCATTTCCCATTGAGATAAATGGTAGATTAATCTCTGTTGATTCAGCCGATGATAACTCTTTTTTAGCATTTTCAGCAGCATCTTTTAATCTTTGAAGTGCCATTTTGTCATTTTTAACATCAAAACCATTTTCAGCTTTAAACTCATCTGCTAACCAATCAATAATTTTATTATCAAAATCATCTCCACCTAGGAAAGCATTTCCATCTGTACTTAAAACTTCAAAAGTTCCATCTCCAATTTCAAGAACTGTAACGTCAAATGTTCCTCCACCTAAATCGTAAACTAGAACTTTCTCTTCACCTTTTTTATCAAGTCCGTATGCTAGTGATGCTGCTGTTGGCTCATTTATAATTCTTAAAACATTAAGACCTGCAATTGTTCCAGCTTCTTGAGTTGCTTTTCTTTGTGCATCATTAAAATATGCAGGAACAGTAATAACAGCATCTGTAACACTACTTCCTAAATACTCTTCAGCATCTGCTTTTAATTTTCCTAAAATTTTTGCTGAAATTTCTTGAGGAGTATAAACTTTTCCAGCAATTTCAACAGCAGCTGCACCATTTCTATCAACTATTTTATATCCAACTTTACTTTGAGCCTCTTTAGCATTTGGCTCATTCATCATAAGTCCCATAATTCTTTTTATAGAATATATAGTTTTTTCTGGATTTGTAATAGCTTGTCTTTTTGCAGGATCTCCTACAAGTACTTCACCTTTATCCGTAAAAGCAACAATAGAAGGAGTTGTATTTTTACCCTCTTTATTTGGAATAATTTTTGCTTCACCATTTTCATAAACTGCAACACAAGAGTTTGTTGTTCCTAAATCTATACCAATAACTTTACTCATTTTTTCTTCCTTTTATTAAATTTTCTTTTTAATTTGTAAATAATCTTAAATTCTATAGTTTAATGACATTTCGGTCAAATTTTAGTTTGCTATGCTAACCATTGAAGGTCTAAGCAATCTATCTTTTAACATATACCCTTTTTGTAACTCACTTACAATTTGTCCAGTTTCATGATCAGGACTATCAACTTGCATAACTGCATTATGAACATTTGGATCAAACTCACAATTTGTATCAACTTTTGTAATATTGTGCTTTTCAAATGTTGTAATAAAACTTTTAATTGTAAGCTCTATTCCCTCTTTTAGTTTTGGAAGTAACTCTTCAGCACTCAAATTCGCATTTGCTGAATTTAAAGCCATTTCCAAAGTATCAAGAGGAGTTAATAGATCTTTTGCAAACTTCTCACTTGCATAATCTATTGCTTGATATTTTTCTCTCTCTAATCTTTTTTTAATATTTTCAAAATCAGCATGAACTCTTAAAAATTTATCTTCACTCTGTTTTAATTCATCTTCAAGTCTAGCAATAACATCTTCTAAACTCTCCTCTTTTTGTTCCTCTTTTCCTTCACAACACTCTTTTGAACTTTCGCAACAACTTTCCGTTTTTTCTATCTCTTCATTTAAAACTTCATCTTGTTTTAATTCACTCATCTTATCTCCTTAAAAATTTATAATTTGTTCAAAAAAATATTCATAATCTTTTGATAATTCACCAACAACAAACATTTTATAATCTTCGTTATTGATTTTGCAGAATTTACAAACTCCTATATAACTTTGTGGTAAAAAACCATCAAAATATAGACCCTCTTTTAGCTCATCTAAAATTGTGCCTTTTAGAAATTTATTAATTGTAAACTCATCAAAATCAAAATTTAATGCCAAAGATAAAAACTCTTTGTAATTAAAAATATCAAAATCACTACTTTGTAAAGTATAGTTTATAGAGCTATAAAGCTCGTAAGCACCAACATCTTTTGAAATTTTTAAAATATCCTTTAAAGAACTTTGTAAAAAATCACTCAAAAACTTATATAAAGCCGGATTAAACTTTATATTTACAACAAAAGTTGTAAACTCTAAAATTATATACCTGTTTTCTACATTTATTATATTTTGTAAAATATCACTTTTCTCTTTTTTTAAAAAAACTGTTACTCCAATTTTATTAGCCAAAAACTCAATAGCTTTTATATTCACACCAGAAATAGAGAAATTTAATTTTCCTATCCAATACTGTTTTAAAGCTTCATTTGTGGGTGTTCTTCCACTACTTATATGCTCTTGAGCTAAAAAACCTTCATCTCCTAGTTTTTTAAAATATCCACGAATTGTTGCAGGAGAATAATCTAACTCATACATAGATTTAAGCTCTTTTGAACCTATTGGTTCTAAATGTTCTATATATGCTTTAATAATAGATTGTAATAAAAACTCTTTTTTATCTATCATAAAATCCTGCTCTTTCTAAACTTTAGCACTCTATCATATAAACTGCTAAAGAATTATATCTTATTGAGTCAATGTTTGTCAAGTATTTATTCTACAAATTATAAATATAGATATTTTCACTCATTTAATTTATAAACTCTATTTAATACTCTATCCCATTTATTGTTATTTTGCCAATCAATAGTTACAAGTTGTGTAAATTTATCTTTTGTAAATTCATATGCATTTAACTCATTGAAAGCTACAACAGGAGTTAAATCATCTCTTTTTGAAAAAGGAAGAACTCTAAAACTAAGATTATCTAAAACTAGTGGAGATGAGTTTTTATTTTCAACATATAATAAAACCATATGTGTTCCAGCACTAGCTTTCACATTTACAACAGCTAAATACAGACTCTCTTTTTTTACTCCAAGTTCCAAAAGTGTAAAATATTTTGCTATTGCATAATCTTCGCAATCTCCAAACCCTTTAATAAAAAACTCTTTTGGTGTCATCCAATAATCATCTATTCCAACACTTTGACTATCAAATTCAGGTAAAGTTTTATTTATAAAAAAATTGACTTTCCCTAATTTTTTATTAATATCAAGATTTTTTGTCTCATTTTTAAATTCACTATATTTTTCTAATCTTTTTAAAATAGCACTTTTTTGTTTTGAGTTATTTATTAAATTTTTATCTTTTGAATTTAGTGCAAATTGATATGCAAAGCTATTTGTAAAAAATAGAGAGCTTAATATAGTTAAAAAAATCAATTTTCTCATTTATAAAAAATCCTAGCTAGATATAAACCATTTGGTGCAATTGGTATTTTAAATATATTTTTTTCACAATTTAACTGTCTTTTTAAATCTTCTATTGTTAACTTTTTATCATTAATTGCTATTAAAAATCCTACCATAAGTCGTATTTGAGTTCTTAAATAAGAGTTTGCACAAAATTTAAAAACATAAATATCTTTATATTTATAGAATTTTGTATCAAAAATCTCTCTTTTTGTATTCTCTTTTTCACTTCCTGTTTTATGAAAATATTTAAAATCATAAACTCCAATAAACTCTTTTATGGCACTTTTTAAAAGTTCTTCATCTATATTTTTTATATAAGTTACAAATTTATCATTAAAAGGAGTTGTTGTTTTTGAAGTTATTATATATCTATAAACTCTCTTTTTTGCACTAAATCTTGCATGAAAATTATCATTAACTTCTGATATTTTTTTTATTTTAATTGCTTTTGAAAGTTTATTATTTAAAATCTCTTTTAGTTTTTCTAAATCTTCCCAGTAATCTGGAATAAAAGAGTTAAAAACTTGACCAGTAGCGTGAACATCTCTATCTGTTCTTCCACTTAAAACTATCTTTGTATCAATATTTATATTTTTAAAAGCTTTTAAAAGTTCATCTTCAACTGTGTTTTTATTTGGTTGCTTTTGACTTCCAAAAAAAGAGCTTCCATCATAAGCAATTTCAAACTTTAAATTCAAATTTAATACTCTTTTTTAATAGTTTTAGAATATAAAATATAACTTGCAATTATCCAAATAGTTGGAATTATATACAAAGAGTGTAAAAATAATCTCTCTCCAATATATTTAATCAATATAAAATAGATAACAACTGCTAAAACAGAGTATGCAACAGCTCTATTTTTTTCATATCTTGGATTAAAATAACCAAAAACTATAACTAAAAATAGAGATATTAAAGGAAAAATAGATGATAAAATGAAAAATGAAAAATCATCAATATCTCTATTCTTTTTCAAATTATCTTTCCAAAAGTTATAAGATGTATCAAAATTTACTACATCAACATTTGAAACAGAATCATTTATATACATCTCTTTGTAATCAATCTGATTAAGCTCTTTGTCATCGATTGCAAAAACTTTTCCATTTATCAATTTAAAACTTAAATTACCTTTTTCATTTTCAAGTACAGCTTGATCACTTACTATAAAGTTTTCTGAACTCTTTTCACTCTTAAAAAGTGTAACTTCTTGATAAACATTTTTATCTTTTCCATTTATATAAATTAACCAATCACCAAATTTTTGTCCAAACTCACTCTCTTTTATATTAAAATTTGCCTCTTTTTTCTTAATTTCAGAGAAAGTTTTTGTTAAATATTTTGTTTTAGGAATAAGACCTAAAGATATTACGAGTAAAAAAATAGTTAATATAGTTGTTAAAGGCAAGAAAATTTTAATTATATTTAGTGGGTTTAAACCATAAGATGTAATAACAACCATCTCATATTCACTTGATAACTTTGACAAACAAATTGTTAATGATATAAAAAAAGATATTGGTAATGTATAAAATATAACTTGTGGAATTGAATAGATATAAAGCTTTAAAAGCTCAAAAGATGTCATTGTTATCACAGATGTAAGGCTTGCAATTTTAACCAAAAAAACAACAGAGGTTATAAAAAAAAGTCCTAAAAATATAGGAAAAAAGCTAATAGCTAATTGTGAGTGTAAATAGTTACTTAATCTCAATAAAAATCCTTAAAAATATTTGATAAATTAAAAAAATACTCCAATAAAAAACCAAAAACTAGAAATGGAATAAAAGGTATTTCAATTTCATTTTTTCTATTTTTTAAATAGATTGCATAAAACATAGCTACAATTGCACTTAAAAATATTGCAATAAATGTATTATAAACTCCTAAAATAACACCAAAAGATGCAATCAAAGGAATATCTCCCTCTCCTAGTGCTGTTTGAGTCTTTAAACTCTCATCTTTTAAAAATCTTGATTTTATATTTTGTATATAAAAAGTAACCAAAAAATTTAATATTACAAAAGCTCCAGAAATTATAAATGCACTTTGCAATGCTTCAAAAATATCAAGCTTTGTAATAAAAAAAGATGAAAAAAATGCAAATAACAGAAGATAATCAGGAACAGCTTTATATTTAAAATCATACAATGATAAAACCACTAAATTTATCAAAAATAGTGTAAAGAGAACATTTTGAAAAATACTAAACTCCACCAAATCTTCTTTGCCTTTTATTAAAATCTTCTATTATATCATCTAGCTCTTTAACACTAAAATCTGGCCAGAGTGTTTGTGTAAAAAACATCTCTGCATATGCATTTTGCCACAATAAATAGTTTGAAAGTCTAATCTCTCCACTTGTTCGTATGAGCAAATCAACATCTCCAAATTCTGCTGTATCAAGACATGATTCAAAGTTTTTTTCATTTATTTCAAGATTTTTCTCATTTAATTTTTTTATAGCTCTAATTATCTCATCTTTTGAACCATAATTAAGTGCTAAAACTTGAGTAAGTCCTAAGTTTTTTGATGTTTTTTCTTCAATATCTTTTATAGTTTTTTGTAAACTCTTTGAAAACTTACTTAAATCACCAATAGCTTTAAACCTAATACTATTTTGCATAAATGTTTCCAGCTCATTTTTTAAATATTTTTCTAAAAGTTTCATAAGATATTCAACTTCGAGTTTTGGTCTTGTCCAGTTTTCAGTAGAAAAAGCGTATAAAGTAAGGTATTTAACCCCCAATTTTGCACAATGTTTTGTAATATTTCGAACAACCCTAGCACCTTCCTCATGACCAGCCGTTCTTTTAAGATCTCTTTGTTTTGCCCATCTTCCATTTCCATCCATTATTATTGCAATATGAGATGGGGGATTTGAACTACTCATTTGTAAACTCTTTTTCAAATCTATTTAAAATTTCTAAAGAGATATTTAGTTTATTTCCATAAAAATCAAAACTTTTATCTTTTAAAATAAGCTCTATTTTGTTTGTATCACTTCCAAAACTATTAGCTTCATCTAAAATATTTAGGCAAACTGCATCAAGATTTTTATTTTTTAGCATATTTTGCGCATTTGATTTTGCCTCTTTTTTATCCATCTCTGCTTTAAAACCAATAGAAAAAATATCTTTTTTATCTAAATTTGCCAATATATCAATATTTTTACTAAGCTCTAAACTCCAAGTTTCTCCAAGTTTCTCTTTTTTTAATTTCCCATCAAATTTTTCTTTTGGAATATAATCACTAACTGCTGCTACCATAAATAAGAAACTCTTTTTATCTAATTTTTTATCTAAAGCTAATTTCAAATTTTCAAACATCTGTTGTCCACTAGTTGAAACTCTCAAATCTATCTCATAAGGTATATTTTCAAAACCTCTGCTTGATACTAAAGTGACATCTGCACCCAAATAGTAAAGAGCTGTTGCTAAACTTGATGCCATTTTCCCACTTGAAAAATTTGAGATATATCTTACATCATCAATTTTCTCTAATGTTCCACCACCACTTAAAACAGCTCTTCTATTTTTCCAATATAAAGTTTTTAAAAGTTCTTTGCAAGTTTTATGAAAAATATCTATTGGCTCAAGCATTGCACCATTTCCAACATCTTTACAAGCTAACTCTTTTGTTTGAGTTTTTAAAACTTCAAATCCTAAATTTTTTAAGTTATTTATACTTTCAGTAGTAATAGGATTTTCAATCATATTTGTATTTGCAGCAGGTGCAATAATAATTTTCTTTTTACAAGCAAGCACTGTTTGAAGTAGTAAATTATCAGCAATACCACAAGATATTTTATTTATAGTATTTGCAGTTGCTGGAGCAATTAGTAAAATATCAGCCCATTTTGTTATATCTATGTGATTATAGTTTTGACTTTTATCCCAGCTTTCACTACTCTCATCTAAAACTCTGTTTTGAGAAATTGCTTCAAATGTTATTGGATTTATAAATTTTTTTGCACCATCACTTAAAATTACTTTTACATTTGCACCAGCTTTTATAAAAAGTCTTATTAGCTCTAAGCTTTTATATATTGCAATTGAGCCAGTTACTGCTAAAAGTATATTTTTATCTTTTAAAATCACGATTTTTTCTTACTTTCAAAGTGTCTATAAAAATAACCATCAATAGTTTTTGCTTTTGCTCGTGTCAAATACAATTCACCTTTTTTAACATCACCAGTAACTGTTGAACCAGCTGCTATTAAAACATCATCTTCTATCTTTACAGGTGCAACAAATTGTGTATCACTTCCAACAAAAACATTTTTTCCAATAATTGTTTGATGTTTATTTACCCCATCATAATTACAAGTTATTGTTCCACAACCAATATTTGTCCCCTCATCTATAACACAATCTCCAAGATATGATAGATGACCTGCTTTTACACCATTTAATTTAGCTTTTTTTGTCTCTACAAAGTTTCCAATATGTGTCTTATTCAGTTCACTATCTGGTCGTATTCTTGCCATTGGTCCAACATCACTATCTTTTATGATTGAATCTTCAACTACACTATTTGTTTTTATATGTGAGTTTATAATTTTTGAGTTTCCAAGAAGGCTTACACCATTTTCAATGATACTTTCACCTTCAATAGTAACTCCCTCTTCTATATAAATAGTATCAGGTAATCGAAGAATTACTCCAGCTTTCATAAACTCTTTTTTAATTCTATTTTGATGAATTACTTCAGCATCTGCAAGTTCTACTTTTGAATTTACACCTTTAAAATTCTCTTCATTTACAATCAAAGGTTTTAACACTTTTCCTTGATTTATAGCCATTTCTACTAAATCTGTTATGTAGTACTCTTTTTGTGCATTATTGTTATTTAGTTTTGGTAAGTTTTCAAGTAAGAACTTTGAACAAAACTGATAAATCCCTGCATTTGCTGTTGTGATTTTCAGTTCATTCTCTGTTGCATCTTTTTGCTCAACTATCTTTTTAACATCTCCATTTTCAATTATTACTCTTCCATAACCATCTGCACTTTGTAGCTTCAAAACTGACATTACAATTGTTGCATTTGGAATATCAAATTTTTCTAACTCACTTGCTTGAATTAAAGGCATATCACCATTTAAAACTAGAACTTTCTCATATTTTGGAGTAATTCCCATAACAGCCCCACCAGTTCCAGGGTAGTTTTTATGATCTTGAATTATAAAATTTATATTTGAAAAATATTTTTCAATTTCAGTTTTAACTTTTTCAAACTGATGATATAAAACAACCGTTATATCATCACTCAATTTTAAAGCCTCTTTTATAGAGTAGTAAAGCATTGGTTTTCCAGAAATTTTATGTAAAACTTTTGGTGTATCTGATTTCATTCTTGTTCCTTGACCTGCTGCAAGGATTATTATAGATTTTTGATTCAAAAAAATTCCTTATTATTTTTTAAGTAAAGCTTCATTTATCTCTTTTTTAAAGTTTGTAACAACTTCAATAAGAGCATTTTTCATCTTACTATCACTAATATCTTCTGCTGCAACTAATTTATCAAGTATCTTCTCTTTACTTTTGAAAAATTCAGCTACTTTTTTATTTTTTGGATTGTTATTGTACATCAAAACTCCAGAAGAGATAAGAGTTATTACAAGTCTAGTATGTCCTAAAATTGCGGCATAATTTAATATATTAAAGCCACTATTATCAGGTTCATTCATATTTGCACCTGCTAAAATCAACCATCTTGCTATCTCATAGTTTCCTTTCCATTGAGTGTGATGAAGAGCAGTTCTTCCGTGATTATCTTTTATATCAAGATTTGCTTTTTTTATCATTAATTTTTCAACCACAAGCAAATCATCTGCTATTACAGCTTTATGAATAACTGTTCTTCCATCTTTATCTTGGATATCCATATTTATTCTATATTTTAGAAAATTTTGTAACCTTTTTATAAAATATGCTTTCAAAGTTCTATCTTCTATTCTTAAACCCTCATCAACCATATACATTAAAGGAGTATTTCCATCAAAATCTCTATGATTTAAATCTACTTTATGCTCAACCAAAATATCAAGAATATCGAAACTATCATAAGGAACTAAATCAAAAACTATATTCTTTCCATCGACTCTTGTATAACTTATATCAGCTTCATAAACTAATAATTTTTTTAATAAAATATCAAATCCACCATCTTCTTGTATATATTCATCTAAACTTGGATTTCTTGGTTTTTCACCTTTTGAGATTAAAATAAGTTCTATAAGATTGTCTATAATTGTTCTAAAATATTTATCTCTTTGATTTAAGTTTGCACCTTTTTGGATTAAAAAATCTATTATTTTATTGTTTGAATAACCCTTTAAAACCTCTATATGAAACAAACTTCTATGGTGTTCATCAAAAATATTTAAACTAGCCCCACAATTTAATAAAAACTCTGCATTTACAAAATTTTTTCTCTCTAACTCTTTTTGTAAAGCAGTTTTTCCATATTTATCTAAAGTATCAACTTTAAATCCTAGCTCAACAATTTGAAGAGCCAAAGATAAGTAATCATCTTTTGGATTTATAAGCATATATCTTTTATCTTCAATATCTTTGTCATATTTTTGTAAAACCATTATGTAAAAAATTTCATCTAAAATAGATTTATCTCTATTATCAATTACATTAAGATTTATTCCTCTTTTTGCTAAATGCTTTAGAAGTATCTCATTTTTAAAACCTTGCAAAATCGTGTTATATAAAACATTTTGACCATTTTTATCTAAAATATTTAGATTTATTCCTATATTTATCAAAGCCAAAGCGAGTCTTAAATCATCTTTTAAAACAGCTTCAAAAAGTGCTGTTTGTCCATTTTTATCTACTGCATTTATATCTTTTACATTGTCAATAACTTTTTTCAAAGTCTCAAAATTCCCATTTTCTATGGCATCAAAAACTACATTTCTTCCATTATTGTCTTTTATATCAAAATCCAAATTGTAGTTTAAAAGTATTTGAAAAACTTTATCATTTCCTAAAAGTACGGTATCTTGTAATACTGTTCTACCAGAAGAGTTTTTTCTATTTCCATCAAAACCATTGTCTAGTAAAAATTTTATCATCATAAAATCATATTTTTCACAAGCCTCACTTAGTACTGTTTTACCAAGCTTATCCTCTTTGTACATATCTATACCAAGGCTTATCAAAACTCTCATTGCAATAAAATTTTTTTTAGAAGCAAAGAAAAAAAGATAATTTCTTCCCTTTTCATCTACTCCATTTATATTTACACCGTTTGCAATATATTTTTTGAGTTTATCAATATTGATATTTGAAGACATCAACTCTTTTAAAAATGCATTTTCATCGGCCCTAAAAAAACCTAGCACCATACTTTCCTTATTCTAAATATTCATCTTTACATTCATCTTAACTATGCATATATTCTATCAAAAAATATATTAAACTCTTTTTCTTCTTCTAGAATAAAAATTATTTTTTCTATCTTCTTTTCCTCTATCTTTATAAAAAGGTTTTTCATCTCTTTTTTCATCTATCAAAACACCTTTTAAAGATTTCTCAATAAATCTATTAAAAGATTCTCTCAAAATAAAAGCCTTATCATGGTCAGGAAATAAATCAGGCAACTTATACGAAAGCCAAAGATATAAAGATATTTTTTTTACCTCATCTTCAACCAAAAGCAAATCTTTTTGTGTAATTGCTTTTTTTGGTAAAGTAATTGATGGTTTATAGTGATTTGGTCTTTTTTTAATCACACTTGCAATATATGAGTTAAATGCCTGAACTATAATAGTTGATTTTGTAGTAATTGGAGCTTGTGCCAAAAGATATTTCTCTTCTAAACTCAAACCATCTTTGCTATCAACAATTCTTGAAGCTTCAAGCATACTTGACAGATTTGCAGCTTCAAAAGGACCAGCAAATTTCATATTTAAAGCAAAAAAGTTTAAAACTTTTGTAAGTGATTTTGTCTTTAAATGCATTGAAAGATTTTCTAGTTGAGAGTTGTTTATCTTTACTTTAAATGGGGGTTTTATAGTTTTTATTGGTGCTTCAAACTCATCTTTGATATATTCTAAAACATCTCTTCGTGTAGCTCCTAAATATCCAGCTTCAAAAAGTCCAAATCTTCCAGCACGACCTGCTATTTGAACTATCTCATTTACACTTATTTTTCTTTTTGAAATACCATCAAATTTTGTATCAGTTGTAAAAAGTATTGTTTTAATTGGAAGATTTAACCCCATACTTATAGCATCTGTTGCAATTAAAATTTGAGTTTGCCCATCTCTAAATCTTCTGGCTTCATCTCGTCTTACTTCAGGTGAAAGATTTCCATAAATTACAGATACGGAATATTTTTTTTGCAGTTTTTGTTTAAGTTTTAAAACTTCGGCTCTTGAAAAAGCTATTAAAGCTGTTCCATTTTCAAGTTTTTCAAGTGGTGTCCACTTTTGCAAAACCAATAAAGGATTTTTTCTTTTATGTCTTACAACTTCTAACTCTTCATCTAAATATTGAACTATCTTTTTTACAGCTTCAAGAGCATTTACACTTCCAGTCATAATAACTTTTTTTGCAGGAACTCCAATAATAGCGTTTACCCAAGCCCAACCTCTATCAATATCTTCAAGCATTTGAACCTCATCGATAATGGCAACATCAACTTCAAGGTCAAAATCCAACATCTCAATAGTTGAGCAAATATGAGCTGCTTCTTCATTTAAAATCTGCTCTTCACCTGTGATTAATGAGGCATCAATATTTGACTCTTTTAAATCCTCATACCCTTCAAGTGCCAAAAGCCTTAAAGGTGCAAGATATAATCCACTATTTGCCTCTTTTAACTTTTTCATAGCATTATATGTTTTTCCACTATTTGTTGGGCCAACATAAAATTCTAATTTTCGATTCATACTTCTTGCTAGTGGATATAGTGTTTTTAAATCACAATTTAATAAATCTTTTAGTTGTTCTTGCCAATTTTCTTTCATATTATAAATAACTCTCTTTTCTGTGTAAAACTCTACCAATTATTAAATTATCATCTTCAATATCAAAAAGAACTCTATAATCTCCAATTCTATATCTATATGCTGGTTCAAAATTTGTTAATTTTTTAATATTTGTAAGATTTGGAAATTTTTTAAGCTCTAATATTTTTTTCTCAATTTTTGTTTTAAAAGGTTCGCTAATAGATTTTAAATCTTTTATAGCGCTACTTCTAATTACAATTTTCATTTTTTAAATACTCTTCAAAATCTATTGTTTCATCTTCTCTTGAAGCTTTTAAAAGTTTTAAATCATCTAAATCCTCTTTAGAAACTATCTCTAATCCATCATTTTTAAAATGTTCTAAAAGCCATAAAACTTTATCTTTTAAACTTTCATCTTTTATATTTATTACAAATGAGTTCATAAAGTCTCCTTTTTTAAAATTCCTAAATTATATCTACTTTTACCAATATTTCCATATAATACAAACTTTAAAAAAAGGATAAAATCTTATGAACTGTAAATATTTTGGCTCTTGTGCTTCTTGTACACTTTATGATAAAAATTATGATGAACAACTAAACTACAAAATCCAAAGAGAAAAAAATAGATTTTCAAATCTTACAACTTGCGATTTTGATATTATAAAAAGTACTCCAAAAAAATTTAGAAATAGAGCTGAATTTAGAGTTTGGTGGGAAAAAGATGAGCAGAACAACAAAGATATTTTAACTTACGCTATGAACGATTTTAATAAAGAGATTCTAAAAATCGATTCATGTGAGATAGTAAACGAAGATATAAAAAATCTTATGCCAAAACTCTTAACTGAGCTTGAAAAATCTATGATTTTATCTTTTAGGCTTTTTGCTATTGAGTTTTTGGTTAGTTCAACTTCTGATATGCTTGTAACTTTGATTTATCATAAAAAACTTGAAGATGAGTGGATAAATTTAGCAAAACAAATTGAGCAAAAATTAAATATAAAAATAATAGGAAGAAGCAGAAAACAAAAAATAGTTTTAAGTAGCGATTTTATAAATGAGAGCTTAAATATAAATAGCAAAGAGTTCAAATTTGCCTATGAAGAGAATGGTTTTACTCAACCAAATACTTCTGTAAATATAAAAATGATTGAGTGGGTTTTAAATAATATAGAAAAGTCAAATAAAGATTTATGCGAACTTTATTGTGGTGGTGGAAACTTTACAATTCCTCTTTCAAAAAAGTTTAATAAAGTTTTAGCAACAGAGATTTCAAAAACATCGATAAAATCAGCTTTGAGAAATTGTGCTTTAAATAATATTGAAAATATAGATTTTATAAGAATGAGCTCAGAAGAGTTTGTTGAGGCTTTAAATAAAGTTAGAGATTTTAATCGACTTAAAAATATAGATTTAGATAGTTATGATTTTGAAACTATTTTTATGGATCCTCCAAGAAGTGGATTAGATGATACAACTAGAAATTTAGCTAAAAACTTTGAAAATATCATATATATTTCGTGTAACCCACAAACTTTACATAGAGATTTAGAAGAATTAACAAAAACACACAAAATAGTAAGATTTGCCCTATTTGACCAGTTTGCTTTTACAGAACATATTGAAAGTGGAGTTATTTTGAAAAAGATTAAATTTTAAGTAACTTTTTATATATTTTGTAGCAAAATGTATCTACATATATATACAAAGGTTTACAAAATGAAAAAAGCAATAAATATAAGAATAGATGAAGCACTTTTAAAAGAACTTGATAATTGTGCAAATGAACTAGATAGAACTAGAACCTATCTGATAGAAAAGGCTATAAGTAGCTATTTTGATACTTTAGATGAAATGATAAGTGACAAAAGAATAGATGATATAAAAAATGGAAAATCTGAACTTATAACTCTTGAAGAACTAGCAAAAAATTTAGGATTAGACTCAAATGTTTAAGCTAATAATTCCAAAAGATATTGAAAAAGATATGAGAAATTTTCCAAAGGAGAAAAACATACTCATTTTAAAAAAAATAGAAGAGTTAAAAATTGGAAACTTCACAAACGACAAAGCTTTAAAGGGAAAATATAAAGGCAAGTTTAGAAAAAGAGCTGGAGATTATAGGATTATATATTTAAAAGAAAATAATATTTTACTTATAACTTTGATTAGAATAGCCCACAGAAAAGAAGTTTATTAAAGTAGTATTTTGTTTTGAAAATATTAAAAATCTCAAATAATTTAAACTAAATTTAAGAAAAGTTATATAATACTTCGTTTATAAATTTAGGGTTGAATTCAATCCGAAGAGAGTAAAAGAGATTTTACAATCTATGCTAGGTAAAACTAGAATGTTTTTAGGCTTGGATATTTTTTAAATATTCATAAAATATTTTACAAATTCACAAAGGATTTATTATGAGAATTAATACAAACGTATCTTCACTTGGTGCTCAAGAAGCATCACAAATAACTAATAAAAGTATAGCTAGTTCTTTAGAAAAACTAAGTACAGGTCTAAAAATCAATAAAGCTAGCGATGATGCTTCTGGTCTTGCTATTGCAGATAAACTTAGAACTCAGGTTACTTCTATAAACCAAGGTATATCAAATGGTAACTCAGCTATTGCATTACTTCAAATTGCTGATAAATCTATGGCTGAGCAATCAAAAATTCTAGATACTATTAAATCTAAATTAATTCAAGCAAATACAGATACTACATCTCAAGCTGGTAGAACTGCTATTGCAAAAGATGTTACAAAACTGCTTGATCAATTAAATAATATTGCAAATCAAACTAACTATAATGGTACTGCATTATTACAAAAAGGTGTGGGTACTGCTGCTTCATCTAAAAACTCTCAAACTGGACTATCTTTCCAAATTGGTGAAAGTACAGCTGATATGATAAAAACAAAATCAATTAAAGCTAATGTTGCTGGTTATAGTTTAACTTCTTTAAAAACTCAAGTTTCTGCTGGTGCTAAACTTTCTGCTGGTGCTACGAAATCAGCAACTGGTGCATTTACAAGATCTTTTGCTTCTGCTGGTCAAAAAGCTGTTGATAGAGCTATAACTGTATTAAATGGTTATAGAGGAGATATAGGTTCTACTCAAAACCAAGTTGAATCAGCAGTTAGAAACTTAATGACTCAATCTACAAATATCAAAGCAGCTGAGTCTATTATTAGAGATGTTGATTATGCTGAAGAGAGTGCAAACTTTAATAAATTAAATATCATATCTCAAGCTGGGTCGTATGCGATTAGCCAATCAAATGCAACTCAACAAAATGTTCTTAGATTACTTCAATAGTTAAGTAGTTTTAGTTCTCTTTTATTAAAAAGTGGAGATTTTTCTCCACTTTTCTTATTTTTAATTTTTATTTAAACTAATTTTATGAATTAGTTTGCAATAATTATGTCATTAAGTTTTATTTACACTGTGAAATAAATCAAAACTAAGGACAAACTTATGAAAATTAACACGAATATATCTTCTTTAACTGCTCAAGAAGCGGCAACAAATACAAATAGAAGTATAGCTAGTTCTTTAGAAAAACTAAGTACAGGTTTAAAAATCAATAAAGCTAGCGATGATGCTTCTGGTCTTGCAATTGCCGATAAACTTAGAACACAAGTTACATCTATAAACCAAGGTATATCAAACGGTAACTCAGCTATTGCTTTACTTCAAATTGCTGATAAATCTATGGCTGAGCAGTCAAAGATTCTTGATACTGTAAAAGCAAAACTAATCCAAGCAAATACAGATACTACATCTCAAGCTGGTAGAACTGCTATTGCAAAAGATGTTACTAAATTACTTGACCAATTAAATAATATTGCAAAACAAACTAACTACAATGGTACTGCTTTACTTCAAGAAAGTGCTACAAATGGAGCTGCTAAATCTGCCCTATCTTTTCAAATTGGTGAAAGCACAGCAGATTTGATTTCAACAGCAACTATTCAAGCAAATATAACTGGATTTAGTCTTGTTTCACTAAAAGGTCATGTTTCTAATGGTGCTGCGCTTTCTGCTGGTGCTACTGCCGGTACTACTAATGCATTTACAAGATCTTTTGCTTCAGCTGGTCAAAAGGCTGTAGATAGAGCTATAACTGTATTAAATGGATATAGAGGAGATATAGGTTCTACTCAAAACCAAGTTGAAAGTGCAGTTAGAAACCTTATGACTCAATCTACAAATATTAAAAATGCGGAATCAGTTTTAAGAGATGTTGATTATGCGGAAGAGAGTGCAAACTTTAATAAGCTAAATATAATTTCTCAAGCTGGATCATATGCTATTAGTCAATCAAATGCAGTTTCTCAAAATGTTCTTAGACTACTTCAATAAAAAAGCAACTTTATAAAATATTTTAAGATTACTTTAATTAATTAAAGTAATCTTATTAAATAACTCTTTTTAAACATAAAAGATAATCTTCAATAATATCCGTAATTTGTCTTATAGATATCTCTTGTATTTTCTTAACCTTTTTACTTTCATCTTTTATTTTTATATCATTAAAGTGATACAATAAATACGGTGCACTAATTTGGAAATAATTTACTAAAATTTGGTATAAAAGGTCGCAATTATTAATATCCAATGTAGTTAATATTGAATATTCATCTACAAGAAGTTCTTCAAAGTTTTTATATTTAGTTTTCTTTATTTTATCTATAATTTCTATAATATTTTTTTCAATAAACCCTATCTCTTTATTAATAATTTCTTTTGATTTTGATGAGATTCCTGTTAAAGAGTAGTATTTTAATTTTTTTATAAGCTCATCATATCCAAACTCTACCTTTTTTAATTCATTAAGGTTGATATCTTCTTGTTTTACTGGAATTACTCCATTAAAAAATGCCCCATTTGTAGATAAGTTGTAAATTACTACATCTTTAGATTTTATTTTTACTTTTTCTTCAAGGCTTTTTATTGAACTAAAAAACATTGGGGTTGTATATACATACTCTCTATAATTACCTTTTACCTTAATTAAACTTTCTCTTGCACTATAGGTATCTCTATTTATTTTTTCATTTAAATTTAGTTTAGTTGTAGCAGAATTTGAATCTTTTGAATGGCTTTCACCAGTTTCTTGATTTAGTGCTAAATCAAGTCCTATTAAATAAAGCTCTTTTATATTTAAATCTAATAAAATATTAAGAGTTATTTCTCCAACACTAAAACCTTGAAAAACTATATTATCCTTATGAAGTTTACTAAAAACTTCGTATAAAAATAGATTATCTTTATTAAATTTTTTTAGTATATTTTCATTTGTCATATTTGAAGCAAAGATAATAGTATTTTTAGAAATTTTTTCCACACTTTCATCATCAAATTGTTTTTCATTTAAAGCTTTAAAATCTTGATCTAACGTAGATATAATATCAATATGTATATCATTTGCTAAAAGCTTTTTATAAGCGGCTCCAATAGTTACTATAAAAAAATTATTATGATTTTTCTTTATCCAATCTATATTATCATCTAATGATGGTCCTGCTGCAATATATAAGACAGGAATATTTTTTAATAAATTTAAACTCTTTTTTGTTTTATTAAAAAGCAAAAATTTATATCCATCTTTAATATATTTTGTTGCTCTATTAAAATGAACATAAAGCATTCTATTATAGTCATAAGCAACAGGATTTAATATATGTAAACTATTTAAAATATTATCTATATACTCTTCTATATTAATCGTTGTTGTTGAGAATTTAATTAGATAATTCTCTAAATAATTCATTTTAAAAAACCTACTAATTTTAGTTTCCGTATCAAATACATTATCCATAATAGAAAAGGTTACATGTTTTTTTGCAAGAATTGTATAATCAACAGTAAAAAGAGACAATCTAAATATTTCTAAATTTCTTTCTAAAACTAAATACATATTTGCATCTATATTTTTTGCAATTTTTGGTATATGCCTTCCTAAAAGCGTCCCTAAAAAAATAAATTTTTTTATATTTTTTAATCTTTTTTTCTTGTTATCAATATAGTCTCCAATAGCATTTAGATACTCCCAAGCATTATTTACACTTAAAGTATTAAACTGAGTCATATTTTCAAACTCAAATCTATTTGTTTTATCAATAATAGGTACACCTTTATGAATAGGAGAAAAATGTTCTGCTAAATCCAATATATAATTTCCTTCATATTGTTCAGATTTTCTTAGTAATTCACTATTAAATTTTTTTGGATTTTTATTGTACAAATATTTATCATTTAAAATATCATAAATATCAAAGTCACCATCATTCATATTAAATTCTAGTGCATATTTCTCTTTATATTCTCCTCTTTCTATCATTCTTGATAACTCATCTACTCTATGATAGAGTTCATTATCATATTCACTTAAGAAAGCAAGATTTGCTAAAAATGTAGTTGTAAGTGCATTTTGTAACTCTATTTGTTCTTTTGTCATTTTTATATTCCTATTCTCTCTTTAATTAAAATTTCAGCTAGTTTAAAATCAATATCTTCATCTATATCTATTGAATATTTTTTATCCATTTTATATGAAAAAATATTATCTTTTAAAAAGAATGTTTTATTTTTAAGTAATTTATATGTTTTACAAATATAAATAGCGCCATTTAATCTATAATATTTTTCTAAATCTTGACTTCGTTTATTTAAAATTTCTTCTCTTAGAAAACCTCTCATATTTCCATCTTTTGGCAAAGTATTACTCCAAAGTGGACTATGATCCATTTCACAAACACTTACTATTGCATCTGCTTGTTTTTCTTCTAAAAGTTCTATTGCTTCATCTATATGTTTTTCATTTCGAAGTGGGCTTGTAGGTTGAAGTAAAACTATATAATCATAATTTTCAAAATTATCAATAGTATGTTTTACAGCATCAAAGGTTGTTGCTGTATCATTTGCTAATTCATATGGTCTTTTTATTATATCTGCTCCAAAATTTGATGAAATATTTAAAATCTCTTCATCATCACTGCTTACAACTACTTTAGAAATATATTTACTTTTTAATGCAGCTTCAATACTCCAAGATATTAAAGGTTTACCACATAAATCCAATATATTTTTTTGAGGAAGTCTCTTGCTTCCACCTCTTGCTGGAATTATTGCCAAAAATCTATTTTTCATTGAATATCCTAAAATATTCATTTTGAGCTTGTTCAAAATCACTCATCCTACCAATATCTAACCAATATTCATGAATAGGAAAAGATAAAACTTTTCTCTCTTTTTCCACTAATATATTAAAAAGAGTTGGCATATCAAAGAACTCATTTTTTGGAATAAGCTCAAAAATATTTGAAGATAAAACATAAATTCCTGCATTTACAAAGAATTTTTTTATAGGTTTTTCTTCTATTGCTATAATATTATCATCTTCTGTCTGTACTACTCCATATGGTATTTGATACTCATACTCTCTTACACACATTGTAGCATTCGCATTTGCGAAAGAGTGAAAATCTAATAAATTTGAAAAATTTACATCTGTTAATAGATCTCCATTCATTACAAAAAAAGGCTCGTTTGGTTTATCTTTTAGAAGACTCAAGGCTCCAGCTGTTCCCAATCTATTATTTTCTTCAATATAATCTATATTTACTCCAAAATCACTTCCATCTTTGAAATAATCTTTTATAATATCACCTTTGTAGTTTAAACTAATTGTAATATTTATAAACCCGTGACTTGCAAAATTTTTAATAATTGTTTCTAAAATAGGCTTATTCCCAACTTTTAACATAGGCTTTGGAGTATCTTCTGTAAGAGGTCTTAATCTTGTTCCGAGTCCTCCAGCCATTAAAATCACTCTATTTCGTTTATTTGTAGTTTTAAGTAAAGTTGCTAAATTTACTATATCAACTAAAATATTATTTTCATCTACAATTGGAATTTGATAAATCTGATTTTTTATAGCTTTTTGTATTATTTTATCTTTTGTCTCAGTATTTAAAGAGGTAATAGGATTTTTAAAATATAAATCATTTATAGTATCATCTAAAGTATAATTTTTTAGAAGTCCCCTTCTTATATCTCCATCTGTAAGAGTTCCTACTAATCTATCATTTTCATCTACCACTAGTGCTATTTGTATAGCACCTTGGTTAATTATTTGTAATGCCTCTTTTATAGTTGAATTTGTTGTTAATTTTATATTTTCTATGTTTTTCATTTTATTTAATCTTCTCCTTGAGTTCTTCTTTACTTGGTAATATATTTTCAAACTCTTTTGGCAATGTTTCTCTTATAGTATAAGTAGATACGCCCATAGGTTGTTCAAGATTTTGGAGAGCATATTCTACTTCTAATCCATCTTTATCTGTACATAAAATTATTCCTATAGAAGGGTTTTCATGTTGCATTTTTACTTTATCGTTAAGTATATTGAGATAAAAATTCATTTTACCTGCATATTCTGGTTTAAATTTTCCTACTTTTAGTTCTACAGCTACTAAGGCATTAAGCTTACGATGAAAAAACAAAAGGTCAATAAAATACTCATTTTCACCTAACTCTAGTTTGTACTGATTGCCAACAAAACTAAAACCGTATCCAAGCTCTAGTAAAAAGTTTTTTATATTCTCAACAAGTTTGTTTTCTACTTGTCTTTCGTAAGTATCTTTTGCAACCTCTAAAAATTCTAAATTGTATTCACTTTTTACTATGTCTTGGGCTAACTCTGAAAGTTCAGATGGAAGTGATAATTCAAAGTTATTAGATTTATTTTCTAATTTGTCTCGTTCAAAAAGATTTGTTTTGATATGGTGCATTAGGACATTACGATTCCAGCCATTTTCAATAGTGTTATTTATATAATATTCTTTTTCAATATCATCTTTTATTTTTTCAAATATAATAATATTTTGTCCCCAAGAAATTTCTCGCACAGACTGTGCGAGTTTTGAATTGTCTTTATATGCCAAGTAAAAGTTTCTCATTCTCCAAAGGTTTGAACTTGAATATCCACTTTTTTCACCAAATTCATCTTTTAAATCTTGAGACATTTTTTCAACTATAGATTTACCCCAATCCAAAGCTTCTTGCTTGATAACTATTTCTTTTCCTATCTCAAAATAAAGCTCTATCATCAATCTATTTGCAGATAATATCGCTTTTGATTTTGCACTATATATTTTTGTTTTTATCTCTTTTAGAAAAGTAGCAAAAGTATTACTATCAATGTTTTTCATGATATTTCCTTCAAATCATAAAAAGATTTTTTAAGTATATTTTTTAAATCTACACTTTTTAAAATTTCAACTATTCTTTTACTTGCACATCCATCACCATATGGATTTATTGTATCTTTTAGGCTTTCCTGAAACTCTTTTGAATAAAGTTTTTCAAAAGATTTTAAAATAGAGTCTTTATTTGGTTCACAATCAATCACGCTAGAGGCTTTAATTCTTCCTTTTTGTCTATCTCCAATATTTATAGTTCCTATTTTAAAACTTGGTGCTTCCGCTAAACCACTTGAGCTATTTCCTACAACTGCATCAACATATTGTAAAGCACTTAAATATCTTAATTGTCCCAAAGATGTGAATCCTATAGATTTATGAGAATTTTTAATTACATACTCATCAATCATTTGATTTATAACTCTTCCATCTGTATCGCTATTTGCTTTTGTAAAAATTATATTTGTATCTTCTAGTTCATCTATTGCATCTAGCAACTCTTTAAATTGTTCTTTTGCTGTGCTATTTTCTAAAGTTACAGGATGAAAAGTAACTAAGATATTTTTATAATTTAGTTTAAACTCTATTGATTTTTCAAACTCTTTTTTATTTAAAAGTTCTATTTTTTTTATATTTTCTATTCCCATACCACCAACATTAAAAACTCTAGAAGGATCTTCACCTAGCTGAATTACTCTATTTTTATACTCTTCTGTAGCAGTAAAGTGAAGATGACTCATTTTTGTAATACTATGTCTTATTGATTCATCAAACGCACCCTCAGTTTTTTCTCCACCATGAATATGAGCAATAGGAATTCTTGCTATCATAGCTGCACTTGTTGCACTAAATATCTCATATCTATCGCCTAAAACCACTACAATATCTGGTTTTAGTTCATCATAGCTTTCCGCAAAACTTATTTGTGCTAATCCCATTGATTTTGAAATACCTACCGAAGTATCAGAAGATAAAAGCATCTCAATTTTTTTATTCACACTAAACTCTTTTTCTATTTCCTTATAAGTTAAACCAAATTCAGGGCTTAGATGCATTCCTGTAACTATAAGTTGAAGTTGAAGTTCTTTATCTGCTTCAATTTCTTTAAGAAGCCAATAAAGAAGCCCATATTCAGCTCTTGTTCCTGTTACTACACAAACTTTTCTTTTCATATCAACTCGTCTTCTTTATAATTTTTTATTTTGTACTTTTGCTTTGCATTTTCTATTGCTCTATGAAGTCGTTTTTCAAACTTATCTTTTGGAGGTAAAACTGTAAGATATTTTGCTATATGAATATCGCTTTCTCCTAGTTCTAGCAGCTCTATTTGTTCTTCATTTTTATCACTACAAAGTATTATTCCTAAAGGTCTGTTTTCATCATCTTCTTTTTCATGTTTTTCCAAATATTTCAAATAAAGTTCCATTTGTCCTTTGTACTCTGCTTTAAATTTACCAAGTTTTAAATCAATAGCTATCAATCTTTTTAGTTTACGATTATAAAAAAGTAAATCTATATAAAAATCATCATTTCCTATTTGAACTCTTTTTTGTCGTGCTATAAAACTAAAGCCATTTCCAAGTTCTAATATAAAATTTTCAATATCTCTTAAAATCGCATCTTCTAAATCTTTTTCTAAATACCTATCGTTTAACTCTAAAAAATCTAAAATATATGGGTCTTTTAAAATAATATTTGGAGTTACAACACCTTCTTTTAATTTTTCTATTTCATAAGATATTAATTCATCTGGTTTTTTTGATAATACTGTTCGTTCATAAAGCATTGAATCTATTCTATCATTTAGTGTTCTTGTACTCCATTTATCAAGTTTTGTCATTTCTATATAAAATGTTCTTTTTAGCTCATCTTCTATATAAATTAAAGTTTTTAAATGAGTCCAAGTTAATTGTGTACTCAGCGAATGCACTATCTTTTCATCATTAAAAATTTTATAAAATCTAATCATATTTATAACATTTCTCTTAGAATAACCTCTTCCAAACTCTTGAGTTAATTGTGTACTCACTGAATGCACAATTTGTTCTCCATAATTGGCTCTTGAGTTTTTAAGTATGTCTTCTTCTATTTTTTTACCAATATTCCAATAAAGTAGAGTTAAAGATGAATTTACACTAATAGCTACTTGCTCTTTTGTAGCTAATATAATAGTTTTTAGGTCTTCTACTAAAATTTTATTGTCTATTAATTCTTTCATATCAACTCATCTTCTTTGTAGTCTTTGAGTGCAACACTTCCAACAATTTCATCCCATCTCATAGGACTTATTCCATTTCCTGGTCTTTTTATCGCAAGATTATTTTCGCATAAAATCTCACCTTTTTTAATATCACATTTTGCAACTATAGATTTTCTAGCTATTGATTTATTTTTTAACTCACTATTTGATGGTTTTTTGACACTACTTCCTAAAGCTAATTCTATATTTCGAATAGCTTTTACCATAGCTTTTAGTTCGTCTGGTTCTAAAGAAGCTTTATGGTCTGGTCCTTCCATAGTACAATCAAGTGTAAAATGCTTTTCTATACAAGAGGCACCCAAAGCAACAGCAGCTATATCAACTTCTATTCCCAAAGTATGGTCACTATATCCAAAAGCTATATCAAAGGTATTTCCTATTGTTACCATTGCTTTTAAATTTACATCTTCCATAGGAGTTGGGTATTCTGTATTTGCATGTAAAACTGTGATATTCTCTTTTTTTGTTCCAGCATTTATTAATATATTCAAAGCATCTTCAATCTCACCAATACTTGCCATTCCAGTTGAAAGTATTACTTTTTTATCTAATCTTCCAATATGTCTAAGATATGGTAAATTTGTAATCTCTCCACTTGGTATTTTAAATATTTCAAGACCTAAATCATTTAAAAGTTCAATGCTATCATGGTCAAATGGAGTTGATAAAAACATAATATTTTTACTTTTACAGTAAGATAAAAGTTCATAGTGCATATCTTCACTAAGCTCTAATTTTTTTACCATTTCAAATTGTGTTTCTGTTGCATTTTTTGTATTTTCAACCTGATAATCTGCTTTTTTAGCGTCTTTTGATATGCAAAGTTCTGTTTTAAAAGTTTGAAATTTTACAGCATCTACTTTTGCTTCAACAGCTACATCTATTAACTTTTTAGCTAATTCAATACTTCCATTATGATTAACACCTGCTTCTGCTATTATGAATACTTTTTTCATTTTATTCCTTTTATTCCTTATGGTACGAATAATTCAGCTTCACCATCAGTGACAACTTTATTTTTGACTTTACATGTAGTTCTAAAAAAAACTCTTTTCTTAGCTAAATCAACACTTATAACTTCAACTGTTGCAACAACTGTATCTCCTATATAAACTGGTCTTTTAAAATTTAGAGATTGAGAAACATAAACGCAACCTTCACCAGGTATCTTTGTACCAAAAAGAGCTGAAAAATATGAAGCAGTCATTAATCCATGTGCTATTCGTTTTTTATATCTTGATTTTTCTGCATATTGCTCATCCAAATGAACGGGATTTCTATCTCCAGAAATCCCAGAAAAAGCTTTTATATCAGCATCAGTAATAGTTTGAGAATAACTAACATTCATTCCAATCTCTATCTCTTCTAAAGGTATCTTATTAAAAACTAATGAATTACTCATTTTAATATCTCCTTTTAATATTTTCTTTTGTTAATTCAATAGCAGGATTTCCAAATACTGTAGTATTTGATGGTACACTTTTAGTAACAACAGCTCCAGCAGCTATTACAGCACCTTTTTCTATTTTTAAAGGTTTATTTGTTTTACCTTGGTGTATTATCACACCTGTGCCTATATAAACATCATCTTCTATTATTACATTTCCATTGCACTTTACAGATGGTGCAAATGTTACATTATTTCCTATAACACAATCATGCGCTACATAGCTATAAATATTTGCTTGAAAGTTTTTTCCTATAATTACATTTGAAGTTATAGTGACAAATGGACAAAGAACAGACCCCTCATCTATTTGAGATGATTTTGAAACAAATGAGCTTTTATGAAAAATATTTGGAAAATTTACTCCCTTGTTTTTAAGTTCTAAATATATTTTATTTCTAAGCTTATAATCTGCAATAGCAATAACTACATTATCATTTGAAGTGAAATTAAAATTTATTTCATTTCCTAAAAAAGGTGCTTTATATTGATATTTTTTATATTCTATTTCACTAATATCAAAGTAACCTTTAATATTGTAATCACCATTATCTAAAATATACTCTGTCACTTCACTAGCAAAACCACTTGTTCCAATAATATATATTTCTTTCATTTTAACTTTCCTAAGAATTTAACTAAATATATATTTAATTTACTAAAAGCAAAAGTTTTATTTCCATCGAATTCGGGGGAATTAAAATTTGTATTATAAATCTCTTCCCAAATACCTAAAAACTCTATAGTATTTTTATTTCTTAACCATTTTTCTATAAGAACTAAGCCATTTTCAATATTTCTAACCATATCTGTAAGTGAAATATAATCATCTTCTATTATTGTAATTATCTGCTCTTGAACTATGATTTTATTTTTCATATCAAACTCTTACGCTACTAGGAATATTTACAACTCTCTCTTCAAGATATTTTGCATTTTTTAAATCTGTTTTTTGGCAATCTTTAAACATCTCAAGTTCATTCATAAGTTTCCAAATAGGTCTTGTCATTACGCCATTTTTATTTGTAAACTCTAAAAAATCATCTCTTTGTTTTACATTTTCCAATAAAACTGCTTGAAGCCAATAGTTTGATTTACTATTTTCTGGCTCTTCTATAAACTTTATACTATTTTGCAAAAAAAACTCTTTATATATTTTTGCTAACTCTCTTTTTGAAACTAAAAATTTTTCTAACTGCTCAAGTTGAGCCACAAGCAAAGCTGCATTTATATTTGGAAGTCTATAATTATACGCGGTTTCATCATGTACATACTCATAAGGATGAGGAATTTTTGCAGTTGTCGTGATATGTTTTGCTCTTTTAGCTAATATTTCATCATCTGTAACAATAACTCCTCCACCACCTGAAGTTATGATTTTATTTCCATTAAAAGAAAAAGCTCCAATTTTTCCAAAAGTTCCTGTATGTCTGTTTTTATAAAAAGATCCTAAACTTTCAGCTGCATCTTCTACTAAAGTAATATTCCAAATATCACAAATATCTTTTATCTCTTCAATTCTACAAGGATGTCCAAAAGTGTGCATAGGAACACAAGCTTTGATTTGTCTATTTGTAGTTTTATTTATGCAAATATTTTCTACTACTTCACAATTTGTTTCCAAAAAGTTTTTTAAAGAATCAAGACTTAAACCCATAGTATCTAAATCCACATCTACAAAAATTGGTTTTGCTCCAATATACGAAATAGCATTGCAAGTAGCTATGAAAGTAAGTGGTTGAGTAATGACTTCATCATCTTTTTTTACATCTGCTAAAATAAGCGATATATGTAATGCAGCTGTACCATTTACAGTTGCTATTGCATATTTACTTCCTACAGTTTTTGCAAACTCTTTTTCAAAACTATCTACATATTTTCCAACACTTGATACAAATGTAGAATCAATACAATCATTTAAATACTTCTTTTCATTTCCAATAAATCGTGGTTCGTGTAATGGAATAAACTCTTGCGTTTTAAAAGTTTCTTTTATAAAATCAACTACTTTTTGCATATTACATCTTCCCATCAAGATATTTACCTGTTTCTTTATGACCAAAGTCTGGAATTAGTCTGAAAAACTCTTTTACAATATCATCTTTGCTCCATTGTAAATTTTGTTTATATTTTTTGATAGTAGCTTCAAACTCATTTAAGAGTTTTTCATCATAAATTGCTTCATTTTTTATAACTCCAAGATTTTCAAATCTGTTCATATCTAAAATTTCTTTGTCTGTAAAAAACTCTTCAAAATCTTTTTCACCTGTTGTATCACTAGCAGTAAACAGACAAGGCCATTTTCCTTCTTTGGGTAAAGTTTTTGCTAATTCTCTAGCTTCATCTTCATCTTTGCATAAATATGGCTCATATCCTAAATTTTGTAAATATTTTACAGCGATATCTGCAAAAGTGATTAAGTGTAAATTAACACTAAGTTTTGGGAAAAAAATATCTCTATTTTCACCAAAAATACAAGACATTAAGCATAATTCACCACTTTCTTGAGGTGTTACGAAATATCTTTTTATATCATTTGGAGCAACGATTGGTTGATTTTTTTGAATTCTTTGATTAAATCCATGAAGAAGAGAGCCATCACTAAAGGCTACATTTGCAAATCTTGCCATTGAAACATCTATCTGTTTTGATTTTCTATTTACAAACATCTCCATGATTCTTTTACTTGCACCCATCATATTTACAGGATTTGCAGCTTTATCTGTGCTTACACAAAAATATTTTTTAGTTCCATTTTCAATTGATTGTTGAAGAGTTTTATCTGTATTGAAAATATTTGTTTCTATCATTCTCATAAGAGTAAATGGATCTTTTTCACTTCTTACATGTTTAAGTGCTGATAAATTTAATACATAATCATATTTTCCATCAGATTTTATAAAAGCATCATATTCGATACTTCCAATATCTAGTGCAAATGTTTGAAAATCTCCATTTATATATCCAAAACTACTTCTTATATCTCGAACTAGTTCAACCATATTATTTTCACCAATATCAACAACATGAAGTTTTTTTGGATTTCTTTTAAATATCTCTTTTGTAACAGCTTGACCAATACTTCCAGCTCCACCAATAACTAGAAATGTAGAGTTTGACACTATTTTTGAAAGCTCTTTTTCATAAGTTTGTATATCTTCTTGAAAAAGCTCTTTGGTTCTACCGATTAAACTTAAAATATTATTTTCTTTCAATTTTCAATCCATTTTAATTTTGTTATATTATTGTATCACATATTATTAATTTTAAAATTTAATAAAATTAAAATATTTTAAACTTTTATTTTATATTCTACTAAGTTATGTAATAATAAAGGATTATTATTTAAGAAAAAAGAGAAATATGAGCGAAATAATCCCAGAAAATATTTTAAAAATTCAAAAAAAACTTGCAACTTTACAAAAAGATTCAAGAAATTATAAAAAATATACAAAAATATTAGCAAAACATATAAAATCTCATACTATGCAACAAAGAGTAAAAGCCCATATAAAGGCAATTGAGACTATTCAAAATTTAAATAAAGAGTAAAAATATTGCAAATTGTAATATTTTTAAGAACTTTTAAAAAATTGTGCTAAGATTTCGGCATAAAAAGAAAAATCAAAAAACGAGGTAAAAATCATGGATGAAAATCAAAAAAAATCACTTGAACTTGCTATTAAACAAATAGACAAAGCTTTTGGAAAAGGTACGCTTATTAGATTAGGAGATAAAGAGGTAATTCCAACTGAAGCTATTAGCACTGGCTCACTTGGTCTTGATTTAGCTCTTGGAGTTGGTGGTTTACCAAAAGGTAGAGTTATTGAAATTTATGGACCTGAAAGTTCTGGTAAAACAACTTTAACACTTCACGCAATTGCTGAAGCTCAAAAAGCTGGAGGTGTTTGTGCATTTATAGATGCGGAACACGCACTTGATGTAAAATATGCAAAAGATATTGGTGTAGATATTGACAATTTACTAGTTTCTCAACCAGATTTTGGGGAGCAAGCTTTAGAGATACTTGAAACTGTTATTAGAAGTGGTGCTGTTGATTTAGTTGTTGTGGACTCAGTTGCAGCCTTAACACCTAAAGTAGAAATTGATGGTGATATGGATGATCAACAAGTTGGAGTTCAAGCTAGACTTATGAGTAAAGCTTTAAGAAAAATAACTGGACTTTTAAGCAAAATGAACTGTACAGTTATATTTATCAACCAAATAAGAATGAAAATTGGAATGACAGGATATGGAAGTCCAGAGACAACAACAGGTGGAAATGCACTTAAATTCTACTCATCAGTAAGACTTGATATTAGAAGAATTGCAACTTTAAAACAGGGCGAGAACTCAATTGGAAATAGAGTAAAAGTAAAAGTTGTTAAAAATAAAGTTGCTGCTCCATTTAAACAAGCTGAGTTTGATATTATGTTTGGTGAAGGAATTTCAAAAACTGGTGAGCTTGTTGATTATGGTGTTAAACTTGATATTATTGATAAAGCTGGAGCTTGGTTTAGTTATGGTGATACAAAAATTGGACAAGGAAGAGAGAACTCTAAAGTCTTCTTAAGAGATAATCCAGCTATTTCAAAAGAGATTGAAGATAAAATTTTAAACTCTATGGGAATAAATGATGCAATAATTGCAGGAAGTATAGATAGTGAAGATGAAGCATCTTCTTTAGATGACTAATCTAAAAAAATAATAAAGGCTTTAAGCCTTTATTTATTGATGACATGCAAAAGCTATTTCATATCCTAAAGCCGTAACAGCTTTGATGTCATCTTCAGCACTTGCCCCTCCAGTTGTCAAATAATCTCCAACAACTAAAGCATTTGCACCATGTTTAAATACATCATACTGATTTTCTCCAAACATCAACTCTCTACCGCCTGCAATCATTAACATTTGATTTGGTAAATAGCTTCTTGCTAGTTCAACCAACTTAAAAGCTTCCTCTTTTGATAAAGGATTGTTTACTAAAGGAAGTGCTTCATTTGGATGAAAAAAGTTAATTGGCACAGACATTGGCTCTAAAGAAGCAATTGATTCAAGCATAGAAACTCTATTAGCTTGTGTTTCTCCAAGACCAAAAATTCCACCCGTACATAAATAAAGTCCGGCTTTTTTTGCATCTAAACAAGTATTGTATCTATCATCCCATGAATGCGTTGTACAAATTTCACTATAAAACTCTCTTGCTGTCTCAAGATTGTGGTTATAATTTTCAATTCCATGTTTTTTTAACTCTTTTAACTGCTCATAAGTTGCAATTCCATTGCAAGCAATTAATGAAATATCTGGAACCGCTTTATGTACAGCATCAGCTGCTCTACAAACATAATCTAATCTTTTATCATCAAGCCCCGTTCCAGCTGTTACTAAACAAAAACCAACAGCTTTATTTTCTCTAGCTCTTTTTGCTTCTATAACTATCTCTTCAATCTCTTTTCTTCTATATCTTTGTATATCTGCTTTGTACTTTACACTTTGTGTACAAAATTTACAATCTTCGTTACAAGTTCCGCTTTCAATATTTGAAATTGCACATAAATATATTTGATTACTGCTCATATCTAAACTCTTCTTTCATAAAATTATTTTCATTTGTATTTTTAAAATAGTGTGTGATTATATATTCATTTGTATTAATTTCAAGTTTTGCACATGAAATTATTGGCTTTTCTCTAGCACATACCTCTCCTGAATTTATAAAAAGTTTTTTATTTTTGTATTCACAATCAAATTTATGAGTATGACCAAAAATTATGATATCTGTATCTGGATGTAAGTGAAAAGGTAAGTGCATAAGTTTAAAACTCTTATCTTTTATTTTAAAATAATATGGCTCTTTTTTTATATTATAATCTTCTGAAAATTGAAATAAATCTCTATCATTGTTTCCAAAAACTACAATATATTTTAAATTTGAATTTTTTAAAATATCCAAACCATCTTTTGAGCAAATATCTCCAGCATGGATTAAATATTCACAATTTTCTTTTTTTAAAAACTCTATACACTCTTTTAGATATTCATTTTTATGATGACTATCTGATAAAATTCCTACCTTCATCTACTCTTTTTTTGCTTTTGTAGATACTTTTTTTGTTGTAGTTTTAGTGGCTGTTTTTCTAGTAGGTTTTTTAGTACCCTTACTATCTTTTTCAATTATTTCCAAACACTCTTCTAAAGTTAATTCTTCAGCAACCTTTGTTTTTGGAATTTTGAAATTTTTTCTACCTTGTTTTATATAAGCTCCATATTGTCCGTTTAAAATTTGAATTTTCTCTTTTTCAAAATCTTTTATTAAGGCTTTACTTTTTGCTTCATCAATTTCACTTATAATCTCTTTTGCCCTTTGCTCATCAACTGTATAAGGGTCATCAGTTTTTAGTGAGTAATATTTTGTTTTAACTTGTAAATATGGACCAAATCTTCCAATATTTGCTTTAATCTCATTTCCACTATCATCAACTCCAACAACTCTTGGAAGATTGAATAAAAATAGTGCTTCTTCAAGTGTAATAGTATCCATATTTAGTTTTTCAGGAATTGCTACAAATTTTGGTTTCTCTTCATCATCTTTTGTACCAATTTGAACAAATGGACCAAATCTTCCAACTCTTGCACTTACAGGTTTTCCAGATTTTGGGTCAATTCCAAGCTCTCTTACTTGAGAATAATCAGATTTACTAATATTCTCCTCTTTATCTTTTATAGTCTTTTTAAAATCGCCATAAAAGCTTTTCATTACATCAACCCAAGCTTTTTTACCTTCTGCTATATCATCAAACTGCTCTTCAATACGCGCTGTAAATCCTAAATCAATAATATTTGAGAAATGATCAGTTAAAAAACTATTTACAATTTCACCTGTTGGTGTTGGAGCTAATTTTTTATCTTCTGTTTTTACTACATACTCTCGTGCTTGAATAGTTGAAATTGTTGGAGCATAAGTTGAAGGACGTCCTATTCCTTCACTCTCAAGTTTTTTAACCAAACTAGCTTCAGTATATCTTGAAGGTGGTTTTGTAAAGTTTTGTTCACTACTTAAATTTTCTAGCTCTAAAACTGTTCCAATTTTTATGTTTGGAAGAATTTTTTCAGCACTATCAAGAGCAGCTTCAGGATTATCACTACCTTCTGTGTAAGCTTTCATAAATCCAGCAAAAATAATTCTTTGACCCTTTGTTTGAAATTCAAACTCTTTATTTTTCCCTGCTTCTATTTTATATGTTGTATTTGCAATTTTTGCAGTAGCCATTTGAGTAGCTATTGTTCTTTTCCAAATTAAGCTATAAAGTCTATATTGTGAAGGATCTAAATATGCTTTTACATCAGATGGTTTTAGACTCATATCAACAGGTCTTATAGCTTCGTGAGCCTCTTGAGCACCTTTTGCTGTTGATTTAAAAGCTCTAGGTTTTGCTAGTGAATAATCTTTTCCATACTCATCTTCAATAACTTTTTTGGCAGCAGTTGTTGCAACAGTTGATAAGTTTAATGAGTCAGTTCTCATATAAGTAATCAAACCACCTGTATGATTTGGAATATTTGCAACATTTCCTTCATATAGCTGTTGAGCTATCATCATAGTTTGAGCAACACTAAGACCTATTTTTCTACTTGCTTCTTGCTGTAGTGTTGAAGTTGTAAATGGTGGGGCTGGATTTCTAGTGCTCTCTTTCTCTTCAATATCTACAAGTTTGTATGAACCACTATTCAAAGAGTTTTCAATATCTCTTGCCTCTTTTTCATTTTTTACTTTGATATTTTTGCCATCTTTTTTTGCTAATTCACTTGAAAGTTCAGGGTTTATAAAATCAGCTTTTATTTTCCAATACTCTTCAGGAACAAAAGCTCTAATTTCATTCTCTCTATCTACAATTATTTTAACAGCTACACTTTGAACTCTTCCTGCACTAAGCCCATATCTCACTTTTTTCCAAAGTAAGGGAGAAAGCTCATATCCAACTGCACGATCTAGTATTCTTCTTGCTTGTTGAGCATCTACAAGATTTTGATCCACATCTCTTGGATTTTGTAAGGCTTTAAGTATTGCATCTTTTGTAATTTCGTGAAAAACTATTCTTTTTATTGGATTTTTTTCAATTTTAAGTGCTGGAATTAAGTGCCATGCAATAGCCTCTCCCTCTCTATCTTCATCGGCCGCTAGGTAGATTGTTGTATCTTTTGAGATCTGTTTTTTTAAATCAGCTATGACCTTTTTTTTATCAGCACTTACTTGATAGCTTGGTTTAAAGTTATCATCTGGATCAAATCCTAAAGTAGATTTTGGCAGATCTCTTACATGCCCCATAGATGCCATAACTACATAATCAGAGCCCAAAAATTTTGATATTGTTTTTGCTTTTGCTGGTGATTCCACTATTACTAAATTTTTCACTTAAATTGCCTTCATATTTTCTAAAAGTGTGCATTCTAACATAAAAAATGTAAGGTTTTCTTAATAGTTTTAAATTAAATTGATACTAATTTCATTTTAACTTTTTAAAATAGTATATGATATACTAAAAATCTTTTAAAATCTAATGTAATATACAAGGAAAAACATATGTCAGATTTAAAATTAATATCAACTACAGCATTAGCAAAAAAAAATTCTTTGATGGCAAAAGATTTATTTTTAAAATTTTATAATTATGGGTTTATTGATAAAGATGAAGCAGATTCATGGATTTTAACTCAAAAAGGTAGTTCTTTTGGAGGAGCATACTTAGAGAGTAAACAATATGGAAAATATATAGCTTGGCCAGAAAATATTGATTTAAATAGTTTTAAAACAGAAATGTTAAATGCTACTAAATTAGGACAATATTTTAGCCTATCCGCACGAAAAACGAATGTTATATTATCTGAACTTGGCTGGACAAAAAAAGGTATAAAAGGTTGGCTTATAACATCTCAAGGAGAAAAGGTAGGTGGTTTACAATCTGAAGATTTTAACCGTATGTTGTTTGGCCAATAGATATTTTAAATAATAAAAATTTAATTGCAACCATTGAAGATTTAAGTGGAAATACAAAACAAGAAAATATAAATAAAGAAGATAATAAAAAAGAGGATTTTAGAGAAAAGTTTGAGGCCAAACATAGAGCAACAGATGGTCACTTTACAAGATCAAAAGCTGAAATGTTAATTGATAATTGGCTTTATATGTTTGAAATTGTTCATGCTTATGAGAGAAAATTACCAATTGAAGAGAATGTTTATTGTGATTTTTATATACCAGCTGGAAAAGTTTATATAGAATACTGGGGATATGAAAATGATGAAAAATATTTAGAAAGAAAAAAAAAGAAACAAGAAATTTATAAAAAATATAATTTGAATTTAATCGAATTAGAAGATGCTGATATTCAGAATTTGGATGATGTTTTACCAAAATATTTACTAAAGTTTGGTGTACATACCTTTTGATTTTTTTATTTAAATAAGATTAATAAAGCTAAGATTTAAACTTTTTTGAAAAGAGATTAGTATAGGATAATTATCTCTTCTTCAAGCTCTATATCAAACTGCTCTTTTACTTTTTGTTTTGCTAGATTTATCAAAGTTATCGCTTCATCAAAAGTTCCAGAGCCATGATTTACTAAAAAATTTGCATGAGTATTTGAAAACTCCATATCTCCAATTCTATACCCTTTTAGCCCTACTGCTTCTATAAGTCGTCCTGCAAAATCACCTTTTGGATTTTTAAAACAGCTTCCAGCACTAGCCATTTGAGGTTGGTTATCTCTCATTTTTGTAAACTCGTTCTGCATATCTTTTGAAAAACCTTTAGTTTTATGAAAAACTACTTCATAAACTATAGTGTCTATTTTTGTCTGCCTATATGAAAAATCTACACTCTCTTTTTTTATATATCCATCTTTAGTTTTTATTGAGTGAATATAGTTAAAAATCTCCCAAGATTTTAAACCTGCATTCATCTTTACAAGACCACCTAAATTACCAGGTAATTTTGCTAAAAACTCCAAAGAGGCAATATCATTTTTTCTTGTATATGTAAGAAGCTTTCCACTACTTGTAGCACAACCTACATATAGCAAATCATCTTCATCTTTTATATAATCAAACTCTTCACCCAAAATTGCAAACTTTTTTTCACATTTTGGAGAGATAAGTAAATTATTTCCTCTTCCAATTATCTGAAAATCTGAATAATCAGCTATTTCGTTTATAACCAAAACCTCTTTTATAGGACCAATATGTATAGAAGAGTATCTTTTAAAATCTACTGTTTTATAGTAATTAGCTATTTTTTCACTCATCTAGCTCTTAACTCTTCATATTCACTTGGGATTAAAAAATCTTCTGCTTTTATTAAATTTTGGTAGTGTCCACTTTTGTAACCTAGCTCAAAAAGTTTATTTAGAGCTTTATATTGAACTTCACTCATTTTTACAGAGTTATCATTTGCATATAGATCTAAATATTTATCTAAAGTTGTAGCATCTACACGAATTAAGCCTTTTTCTAAAAGCATAGGAGCTAAAGTTTTTCTATTTTTATTTGCTACATCAACAGCTTTTATAAGTGCATTTTCATATTTTATAGCTTCGTGAAGCGGAATTGAACGACGAAGACACATTCCACCAAGAGGAAGGGGCAACTCTTCACCTTCGCATAATTCTACCCAAATATCCCAAATCTCTCTTTCAACTTCAAGAACACTGCTATAAGTTAAAATTGATTCATGAATTAAAACTCCTGCATCTACATCACCATTTATTACAGCATTTTCGATATCTAAAAAATTCATATAAGAAATTCTAGCATCTGGATAAGCTATTTTAAATAAAAGAGCATTTGTAGTAAACTCTCCACTAAGAGCTACTTTAAAATTTTTCTTTAGTTTAGTTCCTTTTTTCTTAATCAACTTTGGTCCGTACCCTTCCCCAAATGAAACAGCTGTTTTAAGTAAGGCAAAATCATCTTTAACAAAAGGATACAAAGCAAAAGAGATAGCACAAATATCGTAAATCCCTTTTAGTGTTGCTTGATTTAAAGTCTCTATATCAAGTGCAATATTTTCAAATTTTGTATTCTCTATACTAACCCAGCCAAACTTGATTGCATAATACATAAATATATCATCTGCATCAGGAGAGTGTCCTACACTAATAGTTCTCAATTTTGCTCCTTATTTAAAACAATTTTTGCAAATCTATAATTTGATGTTGGATTTGATATTAAAGCAATAGTTCCTAAAAAGTTTTTATCTAAAACTACCTCTTTTTTATATATTTTATCATCTATTTTAAAACTAGCCATATCCCCACTTTTTAATTTTGCAATATTTAAAAAAGTTTGACTAGCAACTAAATTTTCGTTTGTTTGCATATTTTTAAAATAAACTAAAGTTCCATTAAATGTTTGTAAATCATCAATTTCATCTAAAGATAAATCAGAACAAGAATTTACTTTTTCTTCAAAAGTTTTATCACTAAATATAAGTTCAAAATCTGTATATTTTTTAATATTTGCTAGAAGTTTTACAATATTTTCAACTCTTTCGTGATTTATTAAATCATCACCAACAAAAAGAGCTCTTTTTGAAGCTTCTTCAAATTTTACAAAAGCCTCTTCAAACTCCTCTTCTCCTGCACTACTTTCAGCTGATAAATATCCAATATCAAGATTTTCTAAAAAATCTTTTTGCTCTTTTGGTAAATTTTTTGCAAAAAAATTAAAAATCAAAGCCAAAATAGCCTCTTCACTTGCTACTTCATATTTTATAAATTGATCATAAAAATCTTTTAATTCAAAATTATCAATTGGGTGCATATATATAAAAGTAGCACTATTTTTAATAGCTTTTTTTAAACTATTTCTAAACTCCTCATCTTCAAAAAATGCTCCAACACTTAAAATATAATCATAATTTTCTATAATTTTCACTAATCTTCCTTTTAAAAAAATCCAACTTTTGTTTCACTATCAAATTGACCTTTTTTCTCTTTACTTATTTGCTCTTCAAAATCTTTTAGAGTAAAAACTGCATCTTCTAAAACAGCTAGTTTATAAGCTGTATTTTTAATAACCAACTCTATTTGACCACCTGTAAGCTCATGTTTTGCAATTTTTTCAAAATCAAAACCATTTTCTAGTGGTAAAGCTGCAGGAATGAGTTTTTTCCAAAGCTCTACTCTTTGCTCATGATTTGGTTTGACAAATTCTATTTTATAATTAAATCTTCTTGAAAATGCTTTATCAAGATTTTCAAGCAAATTTGTAGTTGCTATTAAAATCCCATCAAATCTCTCAATTTGTTCCAAAAATATATTTTGCATTTGATTATGCATCTTATCTGCACTACTTCCAGTTCCACTACTTCTTGAGCTTAAAAATTGATCTGCTTCATTTAAAAGTAAAATTGGTTCCGTTTTTGTTTGCTCTTTTATCTCATTATATTTATCAAAAATATTTCGTACATTTTTTTCACTCTCACCTATATACATTGATAAAATTTTAGAGCAATCAAAACTTAAAACCTCTTTTTTTAGAGACTTTGCAAGAGCTAAAGCTGTGATTGTTTTTCCAGTTCCAGCAACTCCATAAAAAATTATTTTTGCGTCTATTCCTCTTTTTTTATCTTTTATTCCCCAAGCTTTTAGTCTATTTATAACACTTTTATCAACTTGTTTTAAAAGATTATTTAAAGTCTCTTTTGTTTTTGGATTTAAAACAACATCTTCTAAACTTTTTTGTGCAGAAATTAACTCAAACATCTCTTGATCTTTTATAATCGTTTCAAGTTTTATTTTTGAAACTGTTGAGCCTTTTTTATTTGGATGAGATATTTTATATAAAACTTCATCTGGAATATAAAAGTTTCTATTTATTCCACCAAATGGTGTTAAAACCTCATCATAATCAACTAAGTTTTTTGAAATCAAAGTTGAACTCTCTTCAAGAAGACTTCTGTATTTTATCTTCTCATAATCATCATTTGATATTAACTCAAGTAGATAGTTCATCTCTCTTAATGTTCCATCTCCACCACTATACTCCTCTTTTAAAAGAGCCAAAAATAGTATTTTCTCTTGCTCATCCAAGCCTTGTTCTTTAAAAAACTCTTCTATTAAAATCTTGTTTGTAGTTGCATTTATTCTATCTTTTATTCTATTTTCTACAAGTAAAAGTTTATTTTTTAATCTATTTGAACTAGGAGAATTTATATCAAAATTTCTTTTTACAATATTTAGCTGTTGTGTAATATCAATTTTTAAAAATTGGTCTTGAAGATACTCTAAGTGGTCACTATAATTTTTTATTTCAGGTAATACAAACTCACTATTTCCACTTTCAAGCATTTTTAAATATGCACTAGAAAGTGCTACACTTGAGTTTATAAGTTCTAATTTTGAAGCTTCATTTAGTTTTACTTGATCAAAAGCAACTTGAATCAACCATCCATACTCAAGCAAAGATTTTATCAAACTTAGTTTTTCTAAATGTTCATATTTTTCAATACTATAAAACTGTCCTAAAATATCAATTGTACTTAGTACATCTCTTCCATTTATATACTCTTTTGAAAGGTACTGCAAAATTTTTGCTTCTTCTAAACTACATTTTAGCTGATTAAAAAATTTTGTTTTTTCAACATTTTTTGCCTTTAAAAAATCTATTACCTCTTGCATAAAACCCTTACAAATATTAATTTAATTAAGCATATATATTATCTTAAATCGTCTTAACTACAAATGAATAAAAAAATGATAAAATACAAACATTTATTTTTAAAGGAGACTTTTATTATGCTAAAAGTTATTAAGTTCTCTTCTATTTTTATAGTTTTATCTATTTTTACTGCTTGTGCTGGTCATAAAAAAGCTATGGAAGTTTTGCCAAACGAATTGGAGCAGTTAAATCAAGATTGCAAAAGAGATAGCTTGGCTTTTGAGTTAGATTGTTATGATTTTATAGCTACTAAAAATAGTTTTGCAATGCTAAGACTTGGAATTGATGCTCAAGATAAGGGAAGACCTGCTGAAGCCTTTGAAAGATATACAAAAGCACAAAAAGCTGGTAATTTCTATGCAAATGCACTTTTATCAGTTCTTTATGGTAATGGTTTAGGTGTAGAATTTGATGAAAAAAAATCTATCAATCTTCTAAAAGCTGTTGAAGATGTTGATCCAATTGCAGCTTATAGATTATCTTACTACTATTTTTCAAATGGAAATCCACAAAAAGCTATAGAACTTCTTGAATATGCTGCTACAAATGAAGTAAAAGATGCTCAAAAAGATTTAGTTCTAGTTTATACAAATGGTCAATATATCGAACCAAACGATGAAAAAGCTCTTTTTTATGATAATTTATATCAAGATGGAAAAGAAGATTTTACAAAAAAAATTTATGGTAGATAATAGATGAGAAATTATATTTTATTACCAATTTTTACTATTTTTCTTTTTAGTGCTTGTTCTTTTAAAATGCCTGAATTTCTAACTTTTTCAGATATAAATTATGATGAACTTCTAAAAGAAGCAAATATTTGTCAAGATTTGGATACTCAAAAAGAGAAGTTAGATTGTTATAAAAAAATTGAAAACAGTAACTCTTTTGCACAAATTAGGCTAGGAACTTATTATTCAACAAAAAACGACTATAAAGAGAGTTTAAAATATCTAAATATGGCTGATGAGAATAAAAACCTCTATGCAAAATTGCCATTAGCTCTTTTATACTACAAAGGAGAAGGAGTTAAAAAAGATATAAATAAATCTTTTGAACTTCTAAAAGAGTCTAGCGATATTGACCCTATTGCAGCATTTCAGTTATCAAGATTTTATCTTCAAGGGATAAATACAAAAATAGATAACGAAAAAGGTATAGATTTACTTGAGTTTTCTGCTCAAAATGGAGTATTACAAGCTCAAGAGTTATTGTCAAATGTCTATAAACAAGGACTTTATGGAGTTGCAAAAGACCAGATAAAATATGAGTATTGGTTGAACAAAGCTAATTCTAATAAAGAGGACAAAAACTCAAATATTTATATCTTCTAAAATTTTTTAAAAAGGTCGCAAATCCTATTTTAAAGAGTAAAAGATGATAAAAAGTAATATCTTTTCAGGACTTACAGTTGGAATTATTGCCTTACCTTTATCTATGGCACTTGCAATTGCAACTGGAGTTCCACCTCAACTTGGTCTTTATACAGCAATTATTGCAGGAATTTTAGCAGCTATTTTTGGAAGTAGTAAAGTAAATATTTCTGGACCAACTGCTGCTTTTATTGTTATTTTAATCCCTATAGTTCAACAATTTGGAATAACAGGGCTACTTTTGTGCGGATTTTTATCTGGTATTATTTTAGTTTTAGTTGGACTTTTTAAACTTGGTAACTTAATAGAGCTAGTTCCTTATCCTGTAACAGTTGGTTTTACATCTGGAATTGCAGTTGTAATTGCAACTTTACAAATAAAAGATTTTTTTGGTCTTACTATAGAGAATTTTAGTGGTTCTTATATAGATAAAATTGTTTTGCTTTTTAACTCTTTTTCTACATTTAATCTTTTTGAGTTTTTAACTGCAAGTGCAACGCTATTTTTACTAATAATTTGGAGAAAAACAAAAAGTAAAATTCCAGCTGCTTTGGTTGCTTTAGGAGTTGTTTCAATTTTTGTAGCTTTTTTTAACTCTTTTTATGGTTTAAATATTTCAACAATAAACTCTACTTTTACTTATGTTATTGATGGAGTAACAGCAAATGGAATTCCTCCAATACCTCTACAATTTTCTCTTCCTTGGGAGTTTTTAAAACCTCATGAAATAAATATTGATTTATTAATAAAACTTCTTCCTCATGCAATTGCAATTGCAATTTTAGGAGCTTTAGAATCACTTTTATGTGCAGTTATAAGTGATGCAATGACTGGAAATAAAACAGACCCAAATAAAGAGTTAATAGGTCAAGGAGTTGCAAATATGGTAGTGCCATTTTTTGGTGGAATTCCAGCAACTGCAGCAATTGCAAGAACTGTTGCAAATATAAATTCAGGGGGAACAACAAAATTATCTTCAATAGTTCACTCTATTTTTATATTGATTTCGATTTTATTAATTGCTCCAATTATCTCATATCTTCCAATGGCTGCATTATCTGCTTTACTACTTATGGTTGCTTGGAATATGAGTGAAATTAAACACTTTGTAAATATTTTAAAGACTGCACCAAAAGATGATATTTATGTACTTCTAACATGTTTTTCTTTAACTGTTTTAATAGATATGGAAGTTGCTGTTGCTGTTGGTATTAGTCTTGCATCTATTTTATTTATCAAACGAACTATTGATTTATACTCTATTGAGCTTGTAAGCGAAAATTTAGAAACACATAAAGATATGCCAAAAGATATTTTAATATATGATATCAATGGTCCTATGTTTTTTGGTGCTGCTCAAAAAGCTTTAAAAACTTTAGTAAATATAAATGAAGAAAAAAATATTGTAATACTAAATATGAAAAATGTATCAATGCTTGATATGACAGCAATGGTTGCGTTAAAATCAATAGTAGATAGCTTTGAAACAAAAAATAAAAAGCTTATATTTGCAGGATTAAATCAAAATGTTTTAAAAAAACTAGAGCGTGCAAAATTTGATTATGTTACAACTTTTTCAAATATAAATGATGCAATTGAGTATGCAAAGCATTTTAAAAATGTAGTATAAAGTAGAGAATTTTAATTCTCTACAAAACTATATAAAGTCTCTATCTCTTTTGCCCAAATAGACTCATCAATAGTCTCTAAAATAAGTGGAATATCATCCATTCTTGAATCATTCATCAAAAATTTAAAACTATCCCAACCAATTTGTCCAGCTCCTAAACTATCGTGTCTATCAACACGACTTCCAAGCTCTGGTTTTGAATCATTTATATGCATTCCACTTAAATATTCAAACCCTATAATTTTAGAGAATTCATCCCAAGTTTTATCATAAGCTTCACGCGTTCTTATATCATAACCAGCTGTAAACATATGACAAGTATCAATACATACTCCAACTCTACTTTTATCTTCAATTTTATCAATTATATAAGCTAGATGTTCAAATTTATATCCAAGATTACTTCCTTGCCCAGCTGTGTTTTCAAGTACAAGTTTTACACCTCTAGTTTTATCAAGAGCATAGTTCATAGATTCTGCAATATTATTTAAACACTCCTCTTCACTAATCTCTCTTAAATGACTTCCTGGATGAAAATTTAATCTATCTAAAGCTAAAATTTCACATCTTTGAACTTCATCAATAAAACTATTTAAAGATTTCTCTCTAGCCTCACTATTGGGATGCCCTAAATTTATCAAATATGAGTCGTGAGGTAAAATATGTTTTGGTTCTATTTTTGATTTTTCTAACTCTTTAAACCATAAATCAATTGTTTTATTATCAAGAGCTTTTGCGCTCCATTGTCTTTGATTTTTTGTAAATAGTGCAAAAGCTTTTGCACCAATTTCAACAGCATTTTTTGGAGCATTAAAAACTCCTCCACTTGCACTTACATGTGCTCCTACAAATTTCATTTTTTCTCCTAACTTATTTAAAAATAGAATATTTAGATAGTATCTTATTATCAATTTTTAATGTACATATTATCACTATTTAATGTTCATTCTCATTTTTTAATGTTTGTGACAAACATTGTGAGATTCAGAATAATTTGATAATAGATTTTTCATACTATAAGTCCCTTTTTTAAATGATTGTATAATATTTTTTATTAAAACCAATTTTATATGTGTACAATAAAAATTGATATTAGATTCTTTCTTTATAATCAATAATAATTGCTTAGATTGATAAAATAATCAATTCTTGTATATTTTAACCAATAAAACTATTAGATTAATTTGCTTAATACAAACTCAATCATAAAAGTAAAATTATTTATTCAAATAACTCTTAAAAATTGATTTTAAATCTGTATCAATATGATTATTATTTATTAAATTTTTTACACTTCTTTGATATTTTTTATCAATTTCGTAATATTTATTTATACTACTTCGTCTTAAAAAATCTTTTTCTAATAAAAAATCTAATAAATTCTTTTTTTTAGATTGAAACTTTGGTGGAATTGTAATATTTTCTATTAATTTAGCCTCAAAATTTAATCCATTAAAGAAATTCCTACAAAATATTGTAAAATCTTCTTCAATATTTTTTACTTGCCCTTTATTATTTAAATCATTTTCATCAATATATTTCTGAATATCCCCTAATGTACAACTTTCTAGTTCAAAATTTGCTTTAGTTAAATCACATTTATCTAATATTTGAGTATTATAAAATAGGCTATGGTAAAAAGTCATATTATCAAATTTACATTTTGATAATGCATTATATTCATGAAATTCTGAAAACCATATTTTAATATTTGAAAAATCTAATGCATAAAAATCTCTCCATATATATAGATGTTTAATTTCATTATTATTATATAATTCTTTTATTATTTCAATTCTTTTATCTCTTGATAATTCTTCACCATATATTTTTTGTGTTAAATATAATAAACTACTTATAGTGTGTTTTAATTTTATATTATTGGTACTTGATTTCTGAATTTCTATAACAATCAATGAAATTATTTTTTTAGAATTGTGAATACACTGTTTAATATTTTTGGAAAAATATTTAACTAATTCTTTAAGAATGATATGACTGCCATCATAAAATTTAGATAGCTCATTTATAACATTCTTATCCAATACTTTAATTTCATCTTGACTTAAATAATCAATTAAGGCTAATGATTTAAAATAATTAGTTAAAAAATCATATTTAAAACAAACAATCCCTTCTATTTTATTTGACTTAATTAAAGGATTTAGCAAAATCTTTTCATAAATTTCATTAATATCATTTGAATCAAAATATATTTCAATAAACTCTTTTAAATTTTCAAAAGAGAATTTATCTCCATAGCTTATTGTTAATTCTTTAAAAAAAGTAATAAATTTTGAAATATTTATATCAAATTTTTGTCTTTTTATTTCCCTTTTTAATAGTGCATGAATCAAATAATCTATAGATTCATTATTACACTTGTAATCATTATCTATAGAATCTATAATTAATTCATTTTTATCGCCTTCAATCTTTATTTCCTCTTCAGCTATTTCAGAAATTAAATTCACAAAAAATGGTAATATGATTTTTTCTTTTTCTTTGGATATTTCTAGTAACCAAGAAATATGTTTATTTATTTTTTTAACATATGCATCAGTATTTCTATATTTAGAAAATCTTTTATTTATATATTTATTCCAAATATCCTCTTCAAAACCTTTAAGATATAAAATCTTTATATCTTGGATAGTTTTTAAATAATTATTATTTTCTAAAATATTCACTCTAGAAGTTATAATTACTTTTGCTTTACCTAGCTGATTATTTAAAACTTCTAAAGAATTTATAAATTCTTTTAAATTAAAATTTTCTTTAAATAATGTTATGATTTCATCTAAACCATCTATAATTATTACAATTTTTCCAGATATAATTCCTAATTCAAATTGTTTTTGAGTTAATAAGGATTTATTTTTTATTATCATTTTTTCATAAATATCATAAAGCTCATATAAATTTTTTATTTCAAAATTTCTTATAGCATCTTTTTGAATATTGTTTCTGATAATATCTGATTGTATTAACAATGCTTTTTTAACTTTACTATCATTAATTTTATTTGTTAAAACTTGGGATAATGTACTTTTACCCATTCCTCCAGAAGCAAATAAAATTAAAGTAGATTTATCAATGTTACTTTCAATAAAATTATTTGTTATATAAGGTAAAGATAAATCTAAATTATTCTTATTCCCCAAGACATCTTCTTCATAAACTCTTTGATCAATAAAAAATTCTTCTTCTGTAATTTTATTTTCATTTTTCCATTCTTGATCAATACATTCATCCCATATAAATTGTTCAATTGTATATTCTTTTATATAGATATTTTTATTTTTATTTTCAAAAATTTTATTTATATAATCTTTTTCTCCATGGGTAGTTCTTAATATAGTTAAATTTTTAGGAAGATTCTTGTGATTCTTATCTATAAATCTTTCTAAAGTATCTTTTATTGTAATATGATTAAAAAGTACTAAAATTAATAAATCTGCATTTAAACTCGATATTTTCCAATATTCATATTTAATTCGATTCTTACCACTAAAATCAATTTCGGAATCTATTTTTTCTCTTCTTTTTGCAATAATTGCTAAAATATCATCTACTCTATCAAACTGAAAATAATTTATTGGCTTATCCCTTAATGTTTTTGTTTTAGGTGGTCTATTATTATCCTTAGCCATATGAACTCTTATTTTCTCAATTAAATAATTTAAGCTCTTATCATATTCTGAATCATTTTGAAATGATATAGAAATTTTACCCTTCAAATAATTTGGAATAGAAGAATTTCTTCTTTCTCTAACTATTGTAAAAATATTACTCTCTTTTTTTTCTGCCATTTCTTCCCAGTGTTTTATTGTATTCATAAAAGTTTCAATTCCTACACCACCATCTCTATTGTTTGCTTTTAAAGCATACTCCTCTGTACAAATAACTAATACTAAATTACTTTCAAATATTCCTTTTTCCATAAAATAATTTTTATCAATTTGATTATTTAGATCATACTCATCTAAAATAATATGGAATTCTTGATATTCTTCTAAATCATCAGCAAGTTTTTTTACCCATTCTTTATGCGTTCTACTGTCCCAACTATAACTTATAAAAATCTTATACATATTATTCTTCCCCCTAATTTTTGTAGTATCATTCATTAAATTCTATTCTATTAAAATTTAAATTATTTTATAATGATTTCGAAATTATATTTCTTCTTTTTAAAATATTATATATACTTAATTTACTATAAATCAAGAATGCGAAGAAATATTTTAATAAAAGAATATTTATACTATAATTTATCAAAATAACTTTGGATACAAAAAATGTATGATGATGCAATAACTTTTGGACAAAGACAAATTAAAAAAAACTATCGTTCTATTACTGGACATTTCCCAAGTGTTAAAAATAATAGATCTATAGGGTTTGAATCCTCACTTGAAAAAATACTTTTTCTCTATTTAGAATTTGATAATACTGTAGAAACTTACCAAGAGCAACCTAGAATTAGGATAATTCAAAATGGTAAACCACAAAAGTATGATGTAGATTGCTTTGTTAAAAGATATAAAAAATCAAATCTAAAAGATGCACTTATCGAAGTTAAATACCTAAGTGAATTTGAAAAAAACAAAGATATCTATGAAAAGAAATTTAATGCAGCAAAAATAAGATCTGATGAAATAGGTGTAGATTTTAAATTTCTTACAGAACTTAATTTTAATGATATTTATATATCAAATATTGATTTTCTGTATAGATTTATTCTTCATCCATCTGAAGATAAGTATGATGATATTATATTAGATGTCTTAAAAGATAAAAAAATATCAGCCCTTGAACTAGCAAATTTAATTATGAAATCTCAAAGTGAGTATCAAAGAGTTTCAAATAATATTTGGAAACTTGTGGCTCGAAATATTTTAAAAACTGATTTAGAAAATGAAAAAGTTACTATGAAATCTATCCTGGAGATAAATAATGGGAGTAATTAAATTTAATATAAACTCAAAAATATTTTATGAAGATAATGAATATATCATAAAAAGTTATCCTTCTGTTGATAAAGTTTTATTAAAACAGATTAGTAGTCCCTATAAAGAAATTATTGTAAAAGTAAATGATTTAATAAAAGATTCTAAAAATACAAATGAACATGAAAAATCACAAGTAGAGTATCGTGATAAAGCTCTAGATAAAGCAAAAGAAAAGTACGAAATAATTAAACCTTTACTTCAAATGGAGAATAGAACAGCTAAAGATGTAGAAAAACGAGCTAAAAGATTTAAAAAAGGTATAGCAACTCTTTATAGATGGATTGAAACTTTTGAGAAATTTGGCACAGTTAGTTCCTTAGCAGGAAATAGAGAAAACTGTGGAGGTAAAGGAAAATCTAGATTTCCTCAAAAAACAGAGGAAATTATAAATACAATAATCAATGAAGTGTATTTAGATGAACAACAATTGCCATTTTCAAATATTTACAATGTCATAGTTAATGAATGTAAAAAATTTAATGTTCAGATTCCTAAAAAAGGAGCAATCAGAAATCGGCTTAATAATATCAATCCCAAGTTAATTGCAAAATATAGAAAAAATATTAGTGTAAGAGAAACCAGAGGAATGCCTGGAAAATTCCCTGAAGTAAAATTACCTCTTGATGTTATACAAATAGATCATACTAAAGTTGATGTAATTTTAGTTGATGAGGAAACAAGAGAAGAAATAGGAAGACCCTTTATTACTGTTGCTATTGATATGTATAGTAGAATGATTTATGGATTTTATATTTCGTTAAATGCTCCTAGTTATTTTAGTGTGGGACAATGTTTTTTAAATGCAGTATTACCAAAAGATGATTTTCTGAATCAACATGGTATAAAAGGAGAGTGGCCAGTTTATGGTTTACCTCGTAAAATTCACATGGACAATGGAAAAGATTTTAGGTCGATAAGCTTACATAGTTTTTGTAGCGAATTTGCTATTGAGGATATCTATCGTCCAGTAGCACGTCCTGAATTTGGTGGTGCCGTAGAGCGTGTTATCGGTACTTTTATGAAAAAAACACATGAATTACCAGGAAGTACTTTTTCAAATATATTTGAAAGAGGGAAATATAAATCGGGTAAAAAAGCAGCCGTAACTGTTTCTGAATTAGAAAAGTGGTATGTTGATTTTATAGTAAATGTATATCATAAAACAGAACACAGTTCTTTAGGAATGACTCCTGAAGAGAAATTTTATCAAGGTTTACTTGGAGTTGGAGATGAGAAAGAAATACCATTTTTACCAATAGTACCTGCTGATACTATAAAATTTAGAATGTCCTTACTGCCAAAAATAAAAAGAAGTGTTCAAAAAAATGGGATAACTATTGATTATATTACTTATTTTTCCGAAACTCTTAGAAAATATATAATTCCAACTCAATATAAAAAATTAAAACCTGATTTGATAAATGAAGTTGAGTGTAGAAGAGACCCAAGAGATATTAGTAAAATCTATGTTTATGATGAAGATATTAAAGATTATATAATAGTACCATATGCAGATATACGAAGACCAGCTATGGATTTAACAGAATTAAGAAGATCTATAAGTGAAGCAAAAAAAGCTATCACAGGTAGGGAACTTGAACCTCATGATATTTTTGAAGCTCATGAAAGATTAAATCAATATATTTTGGATGCTAAAAAAGAAACTAAGTCTGTTAGAAGACAAAAAAGTACAAAAAAACATCAAGAAAAAACGATGGAATATGAATCAAAAGTACTAGATGTGACTCCCAAATCTCAATCAAAATTAAATTTAGAAAAACAATTTAATGAAGATGATGACTCAGATTATGAAATTTATCCAATAGGCTAATTTATGAATGATAGAAATTTAACACTTGAAGCTTTTGAATATTTAAGTAAAAGTGATGAAGAAAGAATTATATATTGCAAAAAAGACCATTGGATTGGATATAGTTCAGCTGCAAAACTTGTAGAGATTTTAGAAGATAAATTTTTAGACCCACCTCAAATGAGACATGAGGGATTACTTATTTATGGGGATTCAAATAATGGTAAAACAGCAATTCTAAAAAGAATGTATGAGTTACATAAAACAAAACTTGATTATGTCACAAAAGATGGTGAAGCAATTTATGAGATTCCAATAATATATTTTCAAGCACCAACAGCTCCTGATGAAAGTAGATTATATAGTCTTATTTTAGATGAATTATGTGTACCTAAAAATAGAATAGAAAAAGTTGCTATTAAAGCAAATCTTGCAAAGCATCATTTAAATAAATTAGGCACTAGAATGATACTAATTGATGAAATACATAGTGCATTAAGAGGAAATTTAAACAAGCAAAGAACTTTTATTGATGATTTAAAACAGTTAAGTAATAGTTTATCTCTAACAATTGTTTTAGCAGGTACAAGAGAGGCATATTCAGCTTTATCAATAGGAAATGAAACAAGTACAAGATTTCCTGCACTTGAACTTCCTAGATGGAGTAATGATAAAAAATTTAGATCATTTGTGGCAACTTATGAGAGATGTTTACCTCTAAAAAAAGCTTCAAATATGGCTGAAAATCATGAACTCATTAATAAGTTATTTTATAATTCTGAAGGCTTAATTGGGAAAACTGTAAATTTATTAAAAAAGGCTTCTATAAAAGCAATTAAATCTAAAAGAGAATATATCACTGTTGATGATATAGAGTATTTACCAAAGTTGTAACATGGCAAAGAAAAAAAGAAATAATGCTTGGGTTCAAGACTATTTCTTTTTAATAGTACCACAACCTTTAGAAGATGAACTTTTAAGTTCTTGGCTTACAAGAGTTGCTATAGAACATAGAAGACAACTTCCAATTTTTTTAACTCTTTTTGTAAAAAAAGAAGGGAATCAAGTTTCAAGAAGAGATTTAGATTTTATATTTGATGAAAAGTTTTTAGAAAATTTAGCCACTAAGAGTAATCTAAAAATAGAAGATATTTTTAAAATGTCTTTACGAAGTGAAGAAGGATATCTGTTTTCCTGTAATAATTGTTTATATCCACCCTTACAAATTAGAAAATTGACTGATAAAAGAACACATAATGGTTTGATGTATTGTCCGAAATGTTTGGCTGAAGATAAAATTCCATATTTTAGAAAAAAATGGAGATATCAATTTTATAATGCTTGTCCTAAACATAAAGTTTTTTTAACAGATAGATGTTGGAGATGTTATGAAAAAGTTAACTTTTCTAAAATAAAACACAATAAAGAAATTTGTATTTGTCATAAGTGTGAAAAAGATTTCAGGGAAAATCTTGTAATAAATATAAATTCAAATTTTGAATATGGATTAAAAGCAATTAGTTGGTTTGAGAATGGTCTTAATGATGGCTATTTTATTATTGATAATGAAAAAATAAATTCACTTTTTGTGTTTGAAAGTTTTACAGCATTAAGAAATTTAGTTGATAGAAAAGATAAATTAAATTTAGAAGATTTCACATTAATTGAAGAGTATAAAACTATTTGTAAAAAACTTGAAAAATATAATTCAAAAAAAGCCTTATCAATTCAAAAAGAGTTTTTATTAACTTCTTTAGTTTTTTATCTTTTTGAAAAATTTCCAGATAATTTTCAAAAATTTATTATTGAAAATAAATTAACACATAGAGATTTTATTCATGGGTTTCAAGATATACCTTTTTGGTATAAAAAAATGATTGATAAGATTGTTCCAATAGAAAATAAAATAGGTAGAGAAATAAGTGAAAGCGAAGTTATTGGTGCTATAAAATATTTGGAAAGTATTGGTGAACGAGTTAATATTATAAATGTTGCAGAAATTGTTGGTTGTCATGCGAGTATTCATAAGGGCTTTAAAGTAATTTATAAATATGTGATTAACAATTTATTATAGTTAATCACATTTTTATATAGTTATTAATATTGTTTTATATGTAATTAACATAAAATAAAGTATAATGTAGACATGGATAATTTTAATTTTGAAGATAAATTATTAATTGCAGGTTTAACCAAACAAACATTTTCTAATTTAACAAATATACCATCCGGAACAATAACTAATTGGCTTACTTCAAGAAAAGGTAATAAAGGTAAGATACCAAATTGGGTTGAACCATATTTAGATTTATATATTAAAAATAGAGAAAATGAAACACATATAAAAAAGTTGTATGAAGAATTAAAAAAGGATACTAGATAAAATGTCAAAAATTAAAACATCATTTTCTGGTCATGATAAATTTGACTGTAAAATTGACTGGATTGTAAAAGGGTTAAAAGAATTTAAAAATGATTCTTTATTATTCTCTTCTTATAACATTGAAAATTCAATTTCAAAATTAGGACTTGGAATTAATATGATAAAATCATTAAATCATTGGTTTAAAGTTTTAGGATTAGTAGATGAGGATAAATTATCAATGTTCGGAGAACTAATATTAGAAAAAGATCCTTATCTAGAAAACAGTGACATACTTTGGTTATTTCATTGGAATTTAGTTAAAAATAAAGAAAAAACGACTTTATATTACTTATTCTTTAATTATATATATCAGTATAGATTTTCAAAGGAAAATATTTCAATAGAAGTAGTTAACTGGTTAGATAAAAATCAAATTAAATTATCACCTAATACAATTAATTCAGATATTGATGTATTTCTTAAAATGTATAGTAATTCTGATAGTGATGAAGTAAATCTTAGCTTATTATCTGATTTAAATATATTAACAAAATTAAAAAATAGTTATAGTTTAAATATAAATTCAACTGCTCCTATTTCAGATGAAGTATTTTTGTATGTTTTAAATGACTATATAAACATTTTTAAACTAAAAGAAAATGATTCATTATCAATTAATGATATACAAAGAGGTGAATTAAGTATTCAAAAAATATTTTGTATGAGTGAAAATAAACTATTTTCTAAAATAAATCAGTTACATAACTTAACTATTGGCAAATTATCATATTCTGAAGCATCTGGTATAAGACAAATATACATAAAAGAAGTTTTAGACAATACTACATTATTAAAAAATATATTAAAGTAAGGATAGATATTGTTCTCTTATAAAAACTACATTATTCTAAATAGTAAATTTAGTAAATCAACTAATATTATTCATGACAAAGAAAATTGTGAAAACTATATTCTTACAACTTCAGCACAAAATGTATTAAAAGTACTTTTTAAATTAGATTATCATAATTCTATTTCATTGATTGGACCATTTGGATGTGGTAAATCAACTTTACTTCTATATATAAACACATTATTATCAAATAATGAACACCAAGGAAAATGTATTAAAAAGTTAAAAGATACAAATAGTGAATTGTATAACTCATATAAATCTTTTATAGATAAAAAGATTTTTTTAAGAATTAAAATTGTTGGGGAACATATTTCTTTCAAATCTCAACTAAAGGCAATTTTACAAGAAAATAAAGATTTAGAATTATCAAATAAATATTTAAAAGAAGAATCTTTCTCATTAAATAAGTTATTAGAATTTCTAAATAAAGATCTTGAAAAATCATCATATACAGATGTTTTGTTTTCTATAGATGAATTTGGAAAATTTATTGAGTATGGATTAGAAGATTTTAATTCAAATGATATTTTTGAATTACAAACATTATCAGAATATGTAAATAAAAAAGACAATTTTAAATTAATAGTATCTCTACACAAATCTTTCAATGAATATAGTTTAGACTCAAGTTCTATATCTTATACTGATTGGGATAAAATTCAAGGTAGATTTGAAAATATAGTATTTAAAGATGATTATTATGAAATGTTAAATATCTTTAAAGAAACTATTACTTTAAAAGAATCAAGAGATTTAGAAATCAGTAAAAATATAGTTAAAAAAATATGTTCTGATAAATCTTTTAACAAAAATATAGATATCAAAGAACTTGAAAACTTATTTGAAAAGATTATTCCTATTCATCCTTATTCAGTTTTGATTATTTCTGAAATATTTTCAAAATATTTTCAAAATCAAAGGTCTATTTATTCATTTATATTTTCTTCAGAACCAAATGGTTTTCAAGATTTTATAGAAACTGAGTTTGAAAATCAAGAATTATATGGATTATCAAATTTATATGATTATGTAGCATATTTACTTAGAGTTTACTCTATCGTTTTACCAGATAGTGAAGCTTGGTATTTTTCAGAAGATAGATTAAAAGATAATAGAGTTGAAAATAAAGTTCAAAAAGATATTATTAAAACCATATCTTTGATTCATAGTTTCAAATTATCAAATACTGTTTTACCAAATAGTAAGCATATAGTATTATCTTTAATTGATAAATATGATGAAGAAACTATCATACAGAATATTGCTACTTTAGAAAAATTAAACTTATTAATATTCCAGGAACAAACGCAGTCATACTCTTTATTGGCTGATTCAAATATAGATATAAATAAAGAATTGAGAAATTTAATTTCTAAGAATATTACATTTAATTATGAAGTAGAAATTAACAAGCTAATAAAAAACAAAGAGGTAATTGCTAAAAGATATTTTTCTGAATATGGTTCAAAAAGAGTTTTTGAAAAAATATATGTTTGTGAAAATGAAAAAGAGTTAAAAAATAAGTACAAAATATTTATTATAGATGCAAATAGATTTGACCTAAAAGATTTATCTTTAAAAAACAACAAGTCTTTATTTTTATCTTTAAAAAATTCTCAAAAACTAAATTTGTTAGTTGAAAAAGTTGAAACTTTAAAAATCATAAAAAATGATAACAAAGAAAAAGTTAGTATTAACACTATAGATATTTTAGATAATATGATTTTAGATAATAGTACAGCAATTGATACTATTCTAACAGAAGGATATATCAGTAGTAGTATATATCATAATGGTTTAGAACATGAATTTTCTTCAAAAACTTTACAAAAATTAATTTCAGATATCTCAATAGATTCTTTTCCTGATACACCGAAAATCAATAACTATACACTAAATCATACTATTTCAAATAAAGGTATGAGTACAACTTTTATAAAAGCATTGTTTAATAGTATGTTAGAAAATTCAGATCAAAAAGATCTAGGTATTGAAAAGTTTCCTGCTGAAAAGGCATTGTATCTATCAATAATTAAACCTTCTGGTATACATAGATTTGAAAAAGATGGTTATTCATTATATTCTCCAGATAGTTTAAACTTTGAAAATGTTTGGAATGAAATTACTAAATCTTTAAAGAAAAAAACAAAAATAGTAGATTTAATTGTAAAACTTGAAGAAGAACCATATGGATTAGATAGAACAAAAGCATTATTTGTTATTTCTATTTTTGTTCTTGTGAATAAAGAAACAATGAATATATTTAGAGACAATACTTATATATTCGATTTATCACTTGATATGCTTATGAATATTTGGAAAGCAACGGATAAGTTTGAATTACAAATAATTCAACTATCTAAAGATGAACAAAATCTTTTTAAAGCATATGTTCAATTAACAACAGATTTAACAGATAGTGAATATACTAAAGAAAAAGTATCTTCAATAATAAGTACATTACATAGTAAATTTAATTATTTGCCTGAATATGCACATAGAACACAAAAACTTTCAAAAGAAGCAATTGCATTAAGAACGGAACTAGTATCTATGCGAGAACCCACAAAATCTTTCTTTAGCTCTTTTCCTAAAGCATTAGGTTTTAAAGATATCTCAAATACTGAGAATGAAGAATTTATAAAAAGGTTTAGATTAGCATTTAATGAAATAGCACTTTCATATAAAGAAGAGCTATTAGAATTAGAAAAATATATTGCATCAGTATTTTTCTTTAAAACAGCTAGTTTTCCTTATGAAAATTCACTTATTGAAATGTCTGAAAAACTATCAAAGATTGATGGATTAGATTATGATTCAAAAGCAATTGTAAGATGTTTTACATACTCTAATTCTATAGTAGAGTTTGTAGATGGATTATCTATGATACTTATTAGAAAAAAATTAGAGCAATGCTACGATAACGATGTTACTCAATTCAAAAATAAGTTAAATGAATATGCAGAAAAACTTTTGTCAAAACTTGAATTAACTGATATAGCTAAAGAGAATCAAGATGTAAGAAAGATTTCATTAACTTCATTAGATAAAAGTTTGAATAGAATTATATCTATAAATAAGAATGAAATTGATAGAATCGATGAAAAGGTTGCTGAAATCAAAAAATCGATACCTAAAGATTTTACTAATGATCAAAAATTATATCTAATTTCACAACTATTAAATGAAGAGTTTAACAATGAATAAAAAAGATTTACACGTTATAGCAATCTCTGGTGGAAAAGATAGTGCTGCATTAGCAATATATTTAAGAGAAAAATATCCTGAAAGAGAATTTATGTATCTTTTCTTTGACACGGGAGAAGAATTAGAAGAGACATACCTATATATTAATGACTTAGAGTCTAGGCTTGGTATTAAAGTTAGAAGAGAATTTCCTGAGAAATCTTTTAAAGAATTACTTTTAGAACATAATGATTTCTTACCTTCCCCAACACAAAGATGGTGTACTAGAAAGATGAAAGTAGAAACATTTTTAAAAGTTATGGAAGAGTTTGAAGGATATCAAGTATATAACTATGTAGGTATTAGAGCGGATGAAGATAGAGTCGGTTTAAGACCTCCTATGGATAACATAATTACGGTTATGCCTTTTCAAGAAGATGGTATTACTTTGCAAGATGTAAAAAGAATACTAAATGATTCTGGATTAGGACTTCCAAGATATTATGAACCAGTTAGAGATGAAAAATATGATATAGAATATTATAGAAGTAGGTCAGGTTGTTACTTTTGCTTCTATATGAGACAAATAGAATGGGTATGGTTGTATGAAAAACACCCTGATGAATTTAAAAAAGCTATGGCTTTTGAGAAACAAGGTTTTTCATGGATTCAAGATATGCCATTAAGTGACCTAATCAAACCAGAAAATATAGATAAAATCAAAAGATCATATAAAAAAATGGAAGAACAAAAAAAGAAACAACCACTAAAAAATGGAACAGTGATGCAACAAATGAGCAATATGTCTAAGCATGATCAGGCATTAGATGATTTTGAAAAAGATAAATTTTGTTCAATGTGTGTATTATAGAATATATAAAGTATAAAAAGGATATTTATGAAATGGCGAAGAGATAAAAAAACAATTAAAGAATTATACGAATTATATAGAAATTATAAACTTATCTTGAAACCATTTTTCCAAAGAAATTTAGTTTGGACTGAAAAAGCTAAATCTAAATTTATAGAATCAATTCTTTTAAATATACCAATATCTGAATTATATTTAAATAGTAAAGATGGAATATATAATATTATAGATGGTCAACAAAGATTGAGTACAATATTTCAATTTTTGGAAGATGGCTTTACATTAAAGGGATTAGAAAAATTAACTCATTTTAACGATAAAAAATTTTCAAATATAAAAGATGAGATAGATATATTAAACTTTGAGATTCATTTTGTAGAAATCTATGAGTTTGAAAAAGAAGAAATAATTGACTCATATTCAAGAATAAATACATATACTGTAAACTTAAATGATCAAGAGTTAAGAAAAGCAGCTTTTTATGATAGTGATTTTTTAATACTTAGCGAAGATTTATCAATAATAGACTTTTTTGAAGAAGGAAAATTTTTTACACCTAGAAAACGTCAAAGAATGAATGATATAGAATATATATCTGAATTGTTATGTATTCTTTTTGAAGGAATTCAGGATAAAAAATTATCATTGGATTCATTTTATGATAGATATAATAGCTTAGGTAAGGATACAGATCCTAAAAGTGAATTTAGTTGTAAGAAAAAAGAATTTTTAGATGTCATTGAAAATATAATTCATATTTTTCAATCAAGTAAATTTTTTGGAAATAGTGTGTATGATGGTAATGACGCTCCAAAAAATATATCAAAAACAAGATTTAAACAGCAAGCAGATTTTTATTCTTTATTTACTACTGTACTAAGATGGAATAGAGAAAATAAAATTGATTCAATTATAAATGATGAAAATAAGAAAAATTGCTTACTAAATATCTTATTGTTTACTGATGAGATGGTTGAGCCTGAATCAGATGTTAGATTATTTAGAGAGTATGCTACAAAATGTATTTCACAAGGAAATACAAAAAATAGTAGAATATGGAGAGATAAATTTTTCGAAGAAATATTTAATTTCTGTTTATCTGGTGAGGATAATATACTTATAGATTCTATTAAAGAAGATTTGTATAAAGAATTTAATATTTCAATAGATTTTAATAGTTTTGATTATAAAAAAGAAGTGGAGAAAATTGATGAATTTTATGCAAATTTAGAAGAGGAAGAATAAAATGTCTTATCCTTTTTCTATAAATGGTAAAAGTTTTGAGATTGATGATATCTGTTTTGATTCTTTTTCTAATAAATACACAATTTTAGAACATATTTCTGGGGGAGGGAATAGTTTTGTTTTTAAAGTTACTGATAAAAGAGAAGAAAATCAATATGCTTTAAAATTATTAAAATATACAAATAAAAAATCATTAGAATCTTTTGATGAAGAAATAAAATTGATGACAGAATTTACTAAAGCTGAATATGCTGATTCATTCATATCTTACATTTCAAGTGGAGAGATAGATGTTTATGAAATAAAAAAAGCAAGAAAACAGAATACAAGACTATCATCAAGAAAACATAAATTTTATATAATGGAGTTAGCTGATAAAACTATTCAAAATTTTCTATGTAATAAAACACTTTCATCTGAACAAGAAAAAATACCTTATATTTTAAAGTTAGCTGAAACATTAAAGTATATTCATGAAAAAGAATATGTACACAGAGATATAAAACCACAAAATATACTTTTTAAAGAAGAAATACCAATTATTTCTGATTTTGGATTAATGGTTAAAGAAAAAACTTGTTTAGAGAAGAAAGGACCAAAGTTTTGGCCTACTCCAGAATTTCTTGAAATGTGTGGAACGGAACATTGCGCACATAAACAAACTGATATTTTTCAATTGGGATGCATATTTTTTTATATTTATACAAATAAATATCCAATCGGTAATGTTTCCTTTGATGAAATACCAGATGATAATTTGATGAAAACAGTAATTAAAAGAATGCTTTCATATCAAAAAGAAGATAGGTATGATAATGCATTAGAGTTATATGATGATATTGAATATATATTAGAAGGAATTGGAGTTTCTTAATCATATAATGAAAAATATTTTTTTACAAATTATAAGTCGAGGTGTAAAAGATAATACTTATAAATTCGCATTAGCAAAATTTTTATTAGATTTTTCAAATCAAAGTTCTTTAAAAAAAGATGAAACTATAACTTATAAAGAGATTGCCCAAAAGTTCTTAGAATACTATTGGTATCAAGAATGTAAATATAAATTAAAACAAGATTTCAAGATACAAAGAACTCCTGTAATCTTATCTATTATTAGACAATATTGCGGTACTGAGTATATTCCAGATTCTTTTGATAGGTACTTTGAAAAAAGAGTTTTTGAAAAAGAAAGCATGATATCTGAAATTGAAAATAAATGTCTACAAGATGTTATTCCACGTTTTCAAAATAGAGATTCTTTTGATTTTTATATTCATCATCACACATTAAGTGATTCAGGTAGAAAATTTCGTTTACCATCAAAAGATAAAAGATTTATTGTAATACCTTTAGAAGCACAAAAGTTTTTAAAAGAGAATTATTATGAATTATCTAAAATACTTATTTATGAATGGGCAAAGTTTTTAGAAAAAACAAACTTTACACCAAAGTTAATTTCAAAAATAGAAGAACTAGGCACAAATAAAAGAAGATCACTTGCAAAGTATAAAAAGATTTTATTGGAAATTGATGGTCCGAAATGTTTTTATTGTAATAGTTCTGTTAATGAAGATGATATTCATATAGATCATTTTATTCCATGGTCTTATATCTATGAAGATTTTATATGGAATTTAGTTATCAGTTGTTCAAAATGTAATTTAAAGAAAAGTGATAATCTTCCACCCGCACACTTTATAAAAGATATTTCTATAAGAAATGATAATTTTGAACTTAATGAATATAAAAAAGATATAAATGAATATTATATCAATTGCCAGAAATCTGGCTTTACAACTATTGAAGTAATCTAATTAATAGGTTTGTATTTTAATACTAAAGTTTCCCAAGTTAATTCATCTCTATTTAAACTATCACTATTGACACTTTTATCAATCAAATTTAAATTGTATTTTTCAAAAAGACTAAAAAGTAATTTTGTATTAATTTCATAAAATTCTCTTTCATCATTTACTTTCCGTTCTCCAATTGAATAGCTAAATAAAATAATGCTATTTGGTTTTAATAACTTAATTATATTGATGATTGATACTTCATATTCATTATGATTCAAATGCATTAATACTGCAATACAAATAATTGCATCAAATTTTTCATTAAAGTTTTTTTGATTAAATAAACTGGGTAATGATCCTGTAAAAAAATGTGAAGATTTGTCTTTAAAAGTATTTTTTGCATTATCTACAAATTTAATTGTTGGATCTATACCCCAGATATCATGACCTTTACTGTAAAGGTATCTTAAATCTCTAGCTGACCCAAAACCAATATCTAAAACTTTTGATTTATCTATAAGATATTTATCAAATAAGCTATTTAAAGTATTCATATCTGCATTATCATATTTATTGATTAAGATATTGCTATTTTTTTCATAGAAATTATGTGTATTCATGTTTATATCATATAACCTTTTAATATTTTCTTACTAATTAATAACTAATAAAAGAGAAATCAATTATAATAAATCCCATTATAATAACTAGGAATAGAAATGTTTTTTAAACTACTCGCTGCTTATGCTCCTACTTCTCAAAATAAAGCATCATATGATGAACATGTCACAAAATATGCTGAAAAACTAGGTGTTGATGAAATAAATATTGATAATGGTTTATTTTATAAATTATATAACTCTTTTATTGAAGAACCAAAATCCATAATTATTTCAGGTTCAGCTGGTGATGGTAAAACATATTTATTAAGAAAACTATATGAGACTTTAAATAAAAGTAATTCAACTTGGAATGATTACATACCTGAATTAAATTTTGATACATACAATATTAAGTTTATAAAAGATTTTACAGAAATTGAACAAATTGATAAAGAGAATGTTTTAGATGGATTGTATAAGGCTATTCATGAAAATTTAAATGATCTTTATTTTATAGCTGCAAACGATGGAATCCTAACAGATACTTTAAGAGATTATATAGATATAAAACCACACTTTCTCAATTTATTAAATAATATTGAAGAACATATTGAAATGAATAATAGTGACAATGGTCTAATGTTATTGGATTTAAGTCAGACTTCATCTTCTAAAAATTTTGAACTATTGTTAAATGAAATTTTAAATTACTGTGATGAATATGAAAGTTCTTGTCCTAGTTTAACAAATCAAGAAGTATTTTGTCCAATACATTCTAATATCAAGTTATTAAAAGAAAAAAATATCCAGCAGCAACTAATAAGTATTATCAGAACTTGTGATTTAAATTATAATCATATTACATTAAGAAAATTGTTTATGTTAATTGCAAACACAATTTTAGGATATAAGGGTGAAAAAAAAATTTTTAATAATTGTGAAACTGCTATAGAACATTTTAAATCATCAAATTTAAAGACAGATGCATCTATTTACAATAATATTTTTGGTGAAAATCTTTCTAAAAGTAAAAGGGAAGAAAGTCCTTTTAAAGAATTAAGAGAACTAAGAATAGGATTTGAAACAACTAATAATATAGATGGGTTTTTACTATTTGGAGATATAAAAAATGAAGATTTATATAATAGAGAATTAAATAATCCATATATTAATCTAGATTTATTTAAAAATAAAAAAATCAACTATTTAAATGGGAGTGATGAAGAATCTTCAAATAATGAAGAAGATTCTAATAAAGAGATACAAGAATTTTTGATTTTCTTTAGACGACATTTATTTTTTAATATTCAAAATCAACTGAAATTAGAGAATGTAGAAATTAACAGAAGTGCATTAATAGCTTATAAACATGCTGACAAGTTTTATAATGAAGTTGTTTTAGCTTTAAAGGATGGTAAAAGTCCACAGAAAAATATTATAAAAGAACTAGTACTTGGATTAAATAGAGTTTTCCTAGGAGAGTTAATAAGTAAGGATGCTAATGATAGATTATATATTGCTACATCACTTACGGGCACTATATCAAAACTATCTTCTGAAATAATAGAAGAAATAATATTTAATAAGAAAAATTCAAATGAAGGAGTTAATTTAAAACTTGCTAATGGCTTTGATGATGAATATTGTAAAGTTAATTTAACTATTCAATATGGAGGAGATGATATAGCTAATTTAGAACTTGATCTTCATATGTTTGAATTCTTATGTAGAATTTCAGATGGAATATTACCTACTAGTTTTTCTGTGGAGTATTATGAACGTGTTTTAACCTTTAAATCACAAATAGTAAATCATATTTTAAATAAAAAAGAAATAGATGAAACATTTAATCTTTTTATACTAAATGATAAAGAAGGTACTTTACAATTTAATGAAATAGAAATAGGAAATGGTAATGTTTACGAAAGCTAAAATATTAAAAGAAAAATATGGTAAGAATTTATCAACACCTTTTTTACAAGAGTTAATTTGGTTTCATAGAATTAAAGAAGATCAAGATAAGGAACTATTAGCTTTAGAGTTTTTAAATGTATGTGCAAGTCATGAAAGAAAAGGTAGACTATTTGATAAAAGTTTATCAACTGTATCATATAAAAAAGATATACAGATAAGAACAATTTTATATAATTTTCCGGAACTAGAATTTATTGTAGAATCATCAGAAGAGGAAGTTAATAAATGGAAAGAAATAGAAAAAACACTTTCAGAAAAATCTGAAGATTCTTATTGCTATAAACATCTAAAAGAAAGATTTGAAACAGTTGATGTATTTTATCATTCAATACAACTATTAAGAAAAGCTTCTTTAGGTTTAAATACATCAAGAAGATGGACAAGTAAGTTTTTATTCCCTTTTTCATTTGATACTTTATTTGTAGATGTAGATAATAAAAAAGATGCATTTACAATAGATAGGAGATTCTTTTCTCGTGGAGGAGAAGTTTTGTATTTGATGGTTAGTAGAGGTAAAAATGTTAAAAAGCTAAAAGAACTAATACTTGGGTCTTATAAAAAATCTTCACAAAATAAACGATGGAATTCTTTATTAAATATATTGAGAGATGATTCTAATATTTATACTGATGAGCGTGAATTAGGTTTTTTAGGAACAGATAGTCATGAATTATTTGATCAATTAGTGGATGATTTAATAAAATTGTTTGAATTAAATATTAGTCAGAATGATATTTTTGAACATTTATCTTCTATTTCTGCATATTATATGGTCCATTTTATACTAACAAAATCTCTAGAAATAGTTAAATATAGCAATCTTAATAATGAAGACCTAAAAATTGTATATCCTGTTGAGCTGATAGCACCTAATAGTGATCATGTTAGAAAATCTTCAAGACAGCTATATAAAATTAATGAAGATTTACCACTCGAAGCTTTATCTAAAGTATTTAATGATTATATGGATCAACTAAATATTGTAAATGATAAAGGAGTTTTATTGAAAAAATTAAAAGATGAACTCAATTATTATGACGAAGATAATCGAGATGAAGACAATATAAATTTAGTTGAAATAAGAGAAGAAATCTGGAAAGAGATTTTAAAAAAAGCCAAATCTGATTTGACTTCCATTCATAGAGTATTATTCAAAGGAGTAGGTTTAGCTAGTGTTAAAAAAACAAATAGTTATAGATATCTTGCAAATGATGAATGGTTAAAAACACTAGTGTTAATTAATGTTAATAAGAGAATTACATTTCAAGAGTTCATAAATCTTTTATATGAAAAATATGGCTTCATTATAAGTAATAAGCATTCTGATTTATTAACTGAAACCTATTCAGAAAATGACTTTAAAAAAAATGAAAAAAGATTATTTGAAAGATTACGTGCTTTAGGTTTACTAGAGAATAAATCTGATGGATATGCATATGTAATAAATAGATATGGGAGAAAATAGAGTATGAGTCTTATAAGTAAATACATCATAAATAAGATTATTAAAGATAGTCAAATATCAAGTGCTAATGGAACAAGTGGAAAATTTATTTTAAGAAATTATCCTACTTTTATATTTGAATCTTTAATAAAATATTTTTCTTCTAATAAACAATACAATATACTTTTGTTGGTTGATGATAAATTAAATTTGAATAGTACTAGTGATAATTGTATCAATGCAAATCATGAAATAATGGCACAGTATCGTAATGAGAATATTAAAAACTCTTCTATTGAATTAAATAAAATTTCATATCTAGTTTTTGTAACAAATGATACAATTGATACATTAAATGACATAAGTACGTTAACTCCAGATGATATTTGTGTTGAGTTTGAATATATTATTGATTTAATAGAAAGTAATATTTTGAATAGTAAATCTAAACAAAATATCAAAAATATTTCTAAAGTACTTTTAAAAGAAATAGAAGAAATAAGTCCTTTTGAAATGGAAAAATTTATTGAATCTATTTTAAAATTTATGGAATCTGAAGGTTATCCTTTAGAAGATGCTATGGGATTATCCTTAGATAAATTAAATTCATTTAAATGCCATAAATGTTTTGAGTCATTAAAAAAAATGGATTCTATTAATCAAAAGGATATAAAGAAACTTATAAAACCAATAAAAACAATTTCATCAGCTCTATCAAAAAGAGTAGGTAATAAGACTCTTACTATTGAAGAACTAAAAGAAAAGTATTATAAAGATATTAATACAAAAGAACTTGATGATGAGTTTAAAGTATTAGATAATACTAAACAAGAATTAATTGAAAAATTTATAGAAGCAGATTCAAGAGAAATTGCAAAAAATAAATATTTATTTAGTCAGTTAGATTGGTATAATGATTCTATATTTAGATTATTCCAAAAAACAAAAACAGATATGACTCAAAAACTTGGCTTGAGCACTATTGAATTATTATCAGAAAAAGACGCTGATATCACTGATAATGAAAAAGAAAATTTATTACATTATGATGAATTGACTGCAAAGGAAAGAGATAGTTTAAAATCTGTATTAGAACCTATATATATCAAATATAAAGTTATCATAGAAGATAACAAATCTTTAAGAAGTAAATGGGATAAGTTTTTATATCCCACTCAAACAAAATCTAGTGATTTTATTTTAGGTGTATTGGAAACAGTAAAAAAAATAAAATCTGATAGTGAAAATATAGATCATATTTGTGTTTCATTAAAACAGTCACAAGCAAAAGCAATTATGAGAAATTATTCTAAATATGCTATAAATTATTTAAATAGAAGATATTCTGTATTAAATGTTATTTCAGAAAATATTTATTTTGATTTTAAATTTATTACAGAAATTGAAGAAAGAATTGAAAGTAAACTAGATAAAGATAAAAAAGATCAAGTAATCAAAAAATATAAGAAAGGAAGTATCTCTAAATCTGCAAATGAATTACATTTTATATTTGAAGCAAAAGATGTTGACAGAAAAAAAGTTGCTGAAAGAAAGTTAATTTGGTCTTTTGATCCAAATAGCTTATTAAGCGGTTATAAGGATGATATTGATTCAATACAATCACATTTAAAAAGTAATTGTTTATATGGAAACATTGTTTATAGAGCAACTAGTTCTGAAAAAGGTGAGAAAAAACCTCTAAGCTTATTTGATTTTAGTTCTCTTGAAAGTAGAGGTAGTAATTCAGGTTATATTTTATTTCCAAAAAAATGTCAAGATAATGCACCCTCAAGTAAGAGCATAATAAAAGTGGCAAAAAAAATATTAGATGCAGAAAAATTTAAAGAATTTGATGAACTTATTAAAAAATATTTAAATGAATATTTATTGATACTAGAGCATTTAGATATAAAAATTAATATTGAAAAAAAACCTTTTGATTTTATAAAAATTAAAGAATTCAGTAAAAGTTATATAAAGTTAAGTAATTTCCTTTATGAAAATAGTGATAATGATAAATTTAAGAAAAATGTTATTGAAGAATTTCTTTCTTTATTAACTGTAAGGGTTGGAAAAGAAAATTCAGTAATTATTCCTTCCTATCATCCTTTACGATTAATATCTTACTTTGTTAAATTAAAACATGCATTTAGTTTTATTGATGCATATATAAAGTCAGATGATATTCCTATGATAAAAGAAGATTTATTTTTCAGTGATCTTGAACAAAGTTTTTATACGCCTTATTACCCAGAAATATTTAGACTATTTAATGCCAACACAAAAGAAGAAAGTTTACTTCATATTTCAGAAGTATGTGATGATTATACTGTTCTGGATCCAGTAAAAAACTATCTTGAAAGTGGACAAAGTACTGATTCATCAATTCAAACAACAATACTTACAAAAGTTATAGAAAATTATTTATCATTAAATAATCATAAGAAAAGTAGTTTAAAAATTTTACTTCATGCCGTAAATAATTATGATTTTCCAGTAAAGTTTATGAAAAAATTAATGTTATTAGATTTTGTTAATGAAAATAATAGTTTTGAAATATATCTAAATGATGTAGATGCCTCTCACATCAGAAAAATGTATAGATCATTTTTAGTTGATCAAAACTCAAAAGATTCAGAAGAAGTATTAGAATATAATGAAGTTTCATTCTTATCAAATATACGTTTAAATGCTTTTGATCAAAGTTTTAAACAACTTGATAGTGTAAATGATCAGCTAAATATTGCTTTTTTAAACGACTTTGTTTCTTCAAAAGCAAAACTCGAATTTAAAAATCAAATATTAGATGTATCTTATAATTTATTTGATTATCATCCTACTATGTGGACTAAAAGAAAATATATGACAGAAAAAGAACTAACTGTAGGTAAATATTTAGTATCTCCAGCAAGAACCGAATTGACTAGTTCTTTTTATGACTTATTATATTTAACAATGAGCTCAAATAAAGATGATTATAAAAATAAAATACCAACATTAAGCATAGATAGAGATCATCAAAATCTATCTTCAGATTTAGCAGCAATTCATAAAAGAACAGATTGGGTTGTTAATTTAGACTCTCTCTTGGATAAGAAAATTTTAGAAGAATTTGGTGCAAATGTAATAAAGTATCGTAAAGCTCGACATATAAATAGAAATTTAGTTATATCATCTAAGGCTAATACCATACTTTTGGAAAATCATTTAATTAAAAGGTTTGAAGAATTTAATGTAAACACTAACTTGATTAAATCTTCTGTAAATAAAATAATTAAATCTGCTAATGAACTTTCTGGAGATATTTTATTGAAAGCTATAGGTAGAGGAAGATTTGCAAATGAGATGCTAGGGTTAGTACTCACAAAGACTATTCTGGAAAACTGTACAAATAAAAAAAATGTAATGATTTATATTGATGATTATGCTGATTGGTTTTTATCTAGTATTAATTCAGAAGAAAAGTTATTAATAGACCAAAATAATGTATTAGCGGATATTTTATCTATTACACCTATTTTTGAAAATAATGATTTGTCTACCATCTATGTTGATATAGTTGAAGTTAAATTTTGTAATGAAGCAGGAAGAGCTAAATTAGCTAAGAAATCATTTCAACAGACTAAAGATTCATATAATCATATAAAAAAAGTTTTTGAAAATAATGATTTTTATGACAAAGCGTATTGGCTAGCTAAAATTTCTGATTTAATAGTAGAAACTCATCATAAAAGTTTTGAAAATAATTTAACATCAGAAGATATTAGAAATAAAATTAGACTTGATAAAACAATTAAATATAAGGTTAGAGGTATGTCATACATATTTGTATATGATCATGAGGATAATTATCAAGATGTTAAAGATAATATTGTGCAGTATGTAATTGGTTTAAAGTCTATTGTTTCAATGATTGAATCAATGCCTAGTATTAATATAAATCTTAACGAATTAAATTTACCTACTTACGGAAAAATAGAAAAAGATAAATTTGATTTATCTTTAACTGTTAAAAATGTAGAAGCAGATGAAGAAATCATTAAAGAGCAAGTTGAATTAAAAGACAATATTATTGAAGATGAACAAAAGATTAATGAACTAAAAAGAAAAGAAGAAGAACTTGAAGGTGAAAATATATCAACTGCTGTTAAAAAAGTTGTATTACATCATAAGTATAGAGCTAAAATAATTAAATATTTATTCACTCCAAATTCAATAAGAATTTCATTAGAACCAGAATTAGGTTGGAATGAGTCAATATTTTATAAGATGGGAAATGATTTTTTATCTGTTGAAAGGTTAAAACTTTTAAGAGTAGAAGTTGTACCAGGATCTTATGATTTAATTTTTGAAAGAAAAAAAAGACAAATTATATATTATGAAGATTGTTTAGTAAATAGAGAATTAAGTGAAGGTTTTGGAAATACAAAGATTCTTCTAGGTAGAAATGAAGAAAATAATGAGGTTATATATTACAACTTAGATAGTGAAGATCCACATGCTTTAATAGCTGGAATGACAAAAAGTGGTAAAAGTGTCTTATTAAATATATTTATTATTGATTTGATTAGCACCAACAAAATTGATGAATTAGAACTGATTTTGGTAGATCCTAAACAAGTTGAATTCACGAGGTATAAAGACATACCTTATCTCGATGAAGATGGAATAATTATCAATAAAAATTTAGCTATTAAAAAATTAAATGATGTAGTTGAAGAAATGGAAAGGAGATATAGTCTTTTTAAAGATATGGGTGTTAATAATTTAATTAAATACAATAATAAATCTAATAATAAATTAGCAAGAATAATTATAATTTTCGATGAGTTTGCAGATTGGATGCTTGATGATGAATTTAAAAAAAGTGCAAGCGATGCTATTCAAAGACTTGCAGGAAAAGCAAGAGCAGCAGGAATACATTTAGTAGTTAGTACGCAAAGACCAGATAATACTGTTGTACCGATGATATTAAGAGCAAATTTAGGTGCAAAATTTGCGTTAAGAGTTGATACTGAAAAAAATTCAAACATTATTATAGATGAATCTGGTGCAGAAAAATTACTTGGGTATGGACATATGATAACTAAATTTGCAGGTAAAAAACAGTTTATTCAATCTGCATTTATACGTGATGAATATATTGATAATATTATAAGAAAGTTGCCAACTATGCAATGAGAATTTATTAGTTAGTTTTAAACATTGTGGCTTTTAGATAATTGTTCAAATAAATATTTAAATATTTTCTATAGATTTATTTGTGATAGCAATTTGGAGCTATTAAGGGAGTGTTAGAAATTTCGTGTCAATCAGATAAAATAATATCAAGGATTGACAATGGAACAACAAATAGGTTTTGACTTCAATGAAGTTTTAGAACAATTTAAAAGTGGTAAAAATCTTACTGGTAAAGATGGACTTTTAGCTCCACTTATAAAACAATTAACAGAAGCTGCTTTAGAAGCAGAAGTAGAATCACATATTGCTAATGATGTTCTTTCTGGAACAAGAAATAGAAAGAATGGTGTAAATAAAAAAACTATCAAAGATTTATCTAATGGTAGTTTTGAATTAGAAACACCAAGAGATAGAAATGGAACATTCGAACCTCAAATAGTAAAAAAACATCAAACTACAATCTCAAACGAAATAGAAGATAAGATTCTTTCAATGTATGGCTTAGGGATGAGTTATAGTGATATATCATCTCATATTGAAGAGATATATCAAGTATCTATCTCAACTGCAACAATTAGTGCTATCACAGATAAAATAATTGATAAAGTAAAGCAATGGCAAATAAGACCTCTTGATTCGATATATCCATTTGTATGGCTTGATGCAATACATTATAAAATTAAAGATGGTGGTAAATATGTTTCTAAGGCTGTTTACACAGTTTTAGGTGTAAATATGGATGGAAAGAAAGATATACTTGGTTTATATTTATCAGAAACTGAAGGGGCAAACTTCTGGCTTAGTGTTTTAACTGATTTAAACAATAGAGGATTAAATGATATTTTAATAGCATCAGTTGATGGTTTAAAAGGCTTTCCTGAAGCTATTAAAACTATTTTCCCTAAAACTGAAGTTCAATTATGTATTATTCATCAAATCAGGAATTCTATCCGTTATGTGGCATCTAAGAACCATAAAGAGTTTATGAATGATTTGAAGCCAGTTTATCAAGCTGTATCAAAAGAAGCTGCAGAAGATGCTCTTTTAGCTTTAGATGAAAAATGGGGAAAACTATATCCTATTGTGCTTCAATCTTGGAATAATAAATGGGAAAATTTATCTGTTTATTTTAAATATCCTCCAGAGATAAGAAAAGTGATTTATACAACAAATATAATTGAATCAGTACATAGACAATTTAGAAAACTTACCAAAACAAAAGGTGCATTTCCCAATGAAAATTCACTTCTAAAATTACTTTATATGGGTATTCAAAATGCTACAAAGAAATGGAATATGCCAATGTGGAACTGGAACTTAACACTTTCACAATTGGCAATATTTTTTGAGGGTAGATTAGATAGTGAGCTTAAAATTTAAGTGATAGTATGATAAAAATATGCAAAGGAATTTTTAAATGATAAATTGGTCAGAAGCAAACGATTCAGAGTTAGTGTGTTATTGTATAGAAGTTGATAAAAAAACTATAGTAGATGCTATAAAAAATGGAAATGACACTCTTTCTAAAATTAAAGAATCTACAAAAGCTTGTACTGGAAGCAGTTGTAAAGAACTAAATCCATCTGGTGAGTGTTGCTCAAAAGATATTAAAAATTTAATCAAGTTATACTCTGGTAAAGATACTAAAGAAGAATGCTGTAGCTGTTGCAATAGCTAAATAGGTGTGATAGGATTTCTCCTATCAGAATTACTTTGACACGGAATATTTAACGGTCTCGCTATTAATACTTTTTTCAATAACCCAAAATACCACATTGCAAGTTGCTTATCATCTAAATCTTCATTTCTTTCATGATATTTTCTATCAAATGTAAGATTAGAATTAGAATATCTTTGTTTCATTTCAAGTGGATTCATATTATCTTTACAATATAAATTGATAAATCTATTAAAATCACTATCTTGGATTTGTCTATTGGATGTTAATACCCAAGTAGAGCTTGCAGAAGATGGCTTATTTTCTAACTCTAATAATCCAAAAAAAGAGTTTTCATATTGGAATGTAACAGTAATATATTTTCTAGCTCTTTTATTGATTTTACATTTAGGATTAATTTGCTTTTTACCATCTTGATCATCTAACATAAATTCTTGTAATTCTTTTTCTTCGCTTGTAGATAAATCTTGTATCTCTGTTCTTTGTTCTAAATATCTAATATATTGTCTAAATACTACAAAGTTATCTATTTCATTCAAAGGACTAGATGTAGTCTCTTTAATAAATTCACTTGAAATTACTACTCTTCTAATGTTTGATTTTCCTTTTGAAGATGATTGTGTTAAGCTTTGATCTATTATTTCATCACTCTCTTGATCTTTATATATTTTTAATAGATTTTCAATTATTTCTATTGAAGATGTTGTTTCACTTACTGGAATATCTTGTAAACTACCACAGCTTTTATTTTTTCTTTTTTGATTAGAACTTTGTGTATATTTTTTACTAGCATGAGCAACTTGAAGAATGTCAGTTGTCTCGTTTGGTATTTCTCTTTCTAGTATTGAAGGTTTATTTATATCATCTAGATTTAAAAGTATTTTAGTTTTTTGAACACTTTTTGTAAATTTTTCAAATCCTATATTAGAGTAATCATTAGTTATTTCATGAACAAAGTAATACTCTTCATTTGTAGTTTTATTTTTAATCAAAGTAGTTCTAGTATCTATTTTAAACTCTTCTTTTGTTGGAAAATTATATTTTAGATGCATTTTATATATATCCACATCTATATTCTCTGTTTGCATATAATTAATGTAGCTATGGATATAGCTTGATACATTATCAAACTCTTTGATTGCACTTTCCTGGCAAGCAAATCTATGTATAATCGCTGCATCCTCATCAGTTTTATATTTTGACAATACTATTTTTGCATCTTTTGGATTATTATCACAAATTACATATAAATCTCTCAATGTTGAATTAAGTACGGCATCTTTTAGTACTGAAGATCTAAAGTAGTAGTAAATACCTATTGAATAGTGAGGAATAATTATATTAATACCATCTATTTTTACAAGATAACAATTTACATGTTTAGCTATATTGAGAAATTTAAATCTCCATCCTATTAAAGTTCCTATACTTTGTTCATCAAGAAGATTTCCTAATCTTGTTAGATTAAATTCATTAATATTTCTAGAATCAATAATAAAGCTTTTCTCTTCAGGGGTATATTTATTATCAATTTGCTTACCATTTTTATAGTACTCTAAAAGTTGATAATGTGTGAACAATAGTTCAGGAGATACTTCATATTTAAATACTTCATTTTTAGTTATATTTTTTATTACAACTTCATAGTGGCTATTACCATATTTTTCTTCATCAATGACTATTCTAAGGGGAAAGAGGAATTGAAAAGTATCATCTGGATTATCTTTCATAAACTTTGGAATGATACTTTTCTTATCAGCCATGGCTAAATTATTCTCTCATTATCAATTTTTAATGTACATATTCTCACTTTTTAATGTCCATTCTCATTTTTTAATGTTTGTGACAAACATATTCAAATTTAAATGTATAATATCAAGTGCAGCAGGTGTAATTCCCGATATTAAACTTGCATTATATAAAGTTGGTGGTCTATACTTTTCAAGCTTCTCAACAACTTCATTTGAAAGCCCTGGAAGACCTCTATAAGAGAAGTTTTCAGGTATATTTAGTTTTAGCATTTTCTTCATTTTTTCTATCTGTTTTTGTTGCTTTTGAATATATCTATAATATTTTGCTTCTATAATAATTTGCTCTTTGAAATAATCATCAAGCTCTTTTAAACTAGGAACCAAAATATCTAATTTTTCAATATCTATTGTATTTCTTCCTATTAAATCAACCAGTAAAACCTTATCATTTATTTTCTCTTCGCCAATAGATTCTAAAAGCTCCAAAGTCTCTTTTTTAGAAGTTATCCAAGTATTTGCCATAAACTCTACAGCCTGTTGAAGAGTTTTTCTTTTCTCTTCTACCTTGTCTATTTGCTCTTTAGAGATAAGTCCTAATTCATATCCATAATGACTTAATCTCAAATCTGCATTCTCTTCTCTTAAAAGAAGCCTATACTCAGCTCTTGAAGTAAACATTCTATATGGCTCGTGCGTTCCTTTTGTAACTAAATCATCAATTAAAACACCAATATATGCTTCATCTCGTCTTAAAATAAATGGCTCTTTATTATCTATTGCCAAAGATGCATTTATACTTGCCATCAAACCTTGAGCTGCTGCTTCTTCATATCCTGTTGTTGCATTTATCTGTCCAGCATGATAAAGATTTTTTATCTTTTTTGTTTCAAGTGTATGTTTTAACTCTGTTGGATCAACATAATCATACTCAATAGCATATCCATATCTAATAACTCTTGCATTCTCTAAACCTTTTACACTAGCTATCATCTTTTTTTGTATTTCAATAGGAAGTGAACTTGACATTCCATTTATGTAATACTCTGTACACTTAGCAGTTTGTGGCTCTAAAAATAGTTGATGTCTCTCTCTTTCACTAAATCTTTTAACTTTATCTTCAATACTAGGACAATATCTTGGGCCTGAACCTTGAATTTGTCCTGTATAAATTGGAGCTCTATGAAAATTTTGTGAAATTATTTCGTGAGTATCAAGATTTGTATATGTTACATAACATGGATATTGTGTTGGATTAAAAGTTTTTCTAGGTGTTCTAAAAGAAAAAGGTGTTGGTTTTATATCTCCACCATGAGTCTCCATAACTGAAAAATCAATACTATTTGCATCAAGTCTTGAAGGTGTTCCAGTTTTAAGTCTTCCTACATTTAATCCAAGCTCTTTAAGTTGAATTGAAAGAGTACTAGATGGCAACTCCCAAGCACGTCCTGCTTCATAAGTATTCTCTCCAATATGAATTAAACCTCTCATAAAAGTTCCAGTTGTAAGAATAGTTTTTAAAGATTTAAACTCTTCTCCAAGTTTTGTTTTTACTCCTAAGACTTCATCATTTTCAACGATTAAATAACTAACCTCATCTTGATAAATATCTAAATTAGCAGTATTGTGACAAACTTTTCGCATATACTCCTTGTATTCATCCATATCAATTTGAGCACGTGTACCTTGAACAGCTGCACCTTTTGAATCATTTAGTATTCTAAACTGAATTCCAGTAGCATCTGTACAAAGTCCCATCTCTCCACCAAGAGCATCTAGTTCTCTTACTAAATGACCTTTTGCTAAACCTCCAATAGCAGGGTTACAACTAGCAGCTCCTATTTGTTCAACAAGCATTGTGATTAATAAAGTTTTTTTTCCAAGTCTTGCACCTGCTAGTGCTGCTTCAATACCAGCATGTCCTGCACCAACAACGATAATATCGTATTGCATTAAATTTTCCTTTTTAAAGAGTATCAGATTTTTAAATATTAGTAAAAATTAGCTTCTTATGAATTTTTGGCTATTATAACCAAATTTTATCTAAAGGTTTTTTAAGTGTTTACAGGGCTTATAAGAGAATTAGCAAAAGTAGAAAGCTTTTCAAACAATATTTTAACTCTAAAATCAAACTATAAACCAAAAATTGGCGACTCTATTGCTGTAAATGGAGCTTGTTTAACTGTTATAAAAATAGGAAATAAAAATTTTAGTGTAGAGTTATCTCCTGAAAGCACATCTCTTTTAGCTTTAGAAAACTACAAAAATGAAGTTCATATAGAACCTGCTATGCAAATGGGGGATAGATTTGAAGGTCATATTGTCCAAGGACATGTTGATTGTATTGGTGTAGTTGAAAAAATAGAGAATAATGGAAACTCTACTGATTTTTATATATCTTTACCAAAAGAGTTTATTAAATTTGTTATTCCAAAAGGAAGTATTACTATTGATGGAGTTTCACTTACAGTTAATGATGTTTTTGAAACTTCTTTTAGATTAACAATAATTCCACATACTATACAAAATACAATTTTTAAAAATTATAAATCAGGAAGTAAAGTTAATATAGAAACTGATATGTTTGCAAGATATATCTATAATATGTTTAAAAAGGATAATAAATTGTCTTGGGGAGATGTTGATAGAATAATGGCTAGATATTAATTTTATATATTAAAAATTACTATTTTTGCTCTTTATTCTCTACTTTTTTTGACTCATCTAAATTTTCTAAAATACTCTTCTCTTGATTGTCAATGTTGTTATTTGCTTCATAAGTGTAAAAGAATCTCTTTTTTAGAGGTTTTGCATATGGTTGTATTGTTGCAATTTTCATCTCTGGGAAATCTTTTATCTCTACAACTTTACCAACTCTAAGTCCCTCATAAAAAATATTATCCATTCCTGAAGTTATAACTTCATCTCCAACATTTATATCAGCCCAAACGGGAATAAATTTTACAGATAGTAAATCTGTTGATTCATCATTTGAAGTTGCAATCCCAGGATTTCTCTCATTTCCTATAAAAACAGCATAAGTACAATCTTTATTTCCATTTAGAAGTCCTATTCTTTTACCATTTTTAGTCATAGAGATTCCAGCAGCATAATTGTCAGCTATTAATCCTAATATTTTATTATCAGTAGGAGCTTTATCTAACCAAACACTTGTGAAATCATCAAAATTTACATATGATAAAACTCTAATAACTTCAATTTTAGAGTTAATTTCTGGAATCTCAATATTTTGTATTAAATTTCTTAAATCTTCTATTGCTGACACTGTAGTATTGTATAATGCTTTATACTCTTTTAGTTCTAAATTCTCATTTTGAAGATCTCTTATTAGTCTTTCATGCTCAAAGTGGTTTGCAAACTTTTGGGATACACTTATGTATGTATTTATGTATGACTCTTTTAAATTTCCAAATACTTTAAAGTGTTTTGCTAGAAACTCATCTAGTTCAAATAGATAAGATAGTCCAGCAAATACAATTAGTAGTAAAAATAAAAATCTCTTCATTTTTTAAATAATTTAAGAGTTTTTCATATCTTCAATGATTTTTAAAAGTCCTGGCTCATCTAAAACTTGACTTGTTCCATAAGCAACAGATAAAAGTGGCTCATCTGCAATTCTTACAGGAATTTTTACAATTTCAGTTAGATATTTATCTAATCCTCTAATTAAAGCTCCTCCACCTGTTATTATAATTCCATTATCAACAACATCTCCAGCTAAATCTGGTGGCATATTTTCTAATACGCTTCTAATTGCACTTGCTATCTCTTTAAGAGGCTCTTTTATTGCAATTCTAATTCCTTCACTTCCTAGCTCAATTGTAGATAAGTACCCAGATTGATCTTTACCTTTTATTTGGATTTTTAGTTCAGGGTCAAGCTTAACAGCTGCTCCAACTTCTATCTTAACTGTTTCAGCTGTTCTTTCACCAATAAATAAATTGTAATTTTGTCTTACATACTCAATAATTGATCTATCTATCTTATCTCCACCAACTTTAACTGATTTACATAAAACTAATCCACCTAAAGATGTAACACCTATTTCAGTAGTACCTCCACCAATATCAACAACAACATGCCCTTCTGGATCACTTACTGGAATACCAGCTCCAATAGCTGCTGCCATTGGCTCTTCTACAAGGAAAACTTCTCTAGCTCCAGCACTTAAAGCTGACTCTTCAACTGCTTTTCTCTCAACTTGTGTAATACCATATGGAATACAAATAATTACTCTAGGTCTTATAAATGATTTTCTTGAGTGTGCTTTTTCAATAAAATATCTAATCATTCTTTCAGTCATCTCAAAATCTGCAATAACTCCATCTTGCATAGGACGAACCGCTTGGATATTTATAGGAGTCTTTCCTAGCATTCTTTTTGCTTCTTGCCCAACTGCTAAAATTCTATCTTTACCTTGTCTATCTCTTTGTACTGCTACAACAGATGGCTCATTTATTATAATGCCTTTCCCTCTTACGCTCACAATTGTATTTGCTGTACCTAAGTCTATCGCCATATCGTTTGAAAAAACGCCTATAAATTTATCTAAAATCATATTATTTATCCTTTTATAACTTTTGGTTCTTCTGTTTTTAAAACTACATCTTTTGTAATCACTATTTTTTTACTCTTATATTTTGGAAGATCAAACATAATATCAAGCATAATATCTTCCAAAATCGACCTCAAACCTCTTGCCCCTGTTTTTCTAATAATTGCTAAATTTGCTAACTCTAAAAGGGCATCTTTTTCAAATTCTAAAGTTACATTATCCATCTCAAATAATTTTATATATTGTTTGATTAAGGCATTTTTTGGCTCTGTTAAAATGTGAACCATATCTTCTTTTGTGATCTCATTTAAAGTTGCAATCATATGAAGCCTTCCAATAAGTTCAGGAATAAGCCCATATTTTACTAAATCATCTGTTTCTACATTTGAGATAATCTTATCTTGCTCAACTTTTGATTTTTTATCTTGATTAAATCCTAAAACATTTGAACCTTGTTTTCTTTTTATTATATCTTCAAGCCCATCAAAAGCTCCACCACAAATAAACAAAATATTTGTAGTATCAACTTGAAGCGAATCTTGGCCAGGATGTTTTCTTCCACCTTTTGGTGGAACATTTACAACAGCACCCTCTATAATTTTAAGAAGTGCTTGTTGAACTCCCTCTCCTGAAACATCTCTTGTAATGCTTCTATTTTCACTCATTCTTGCAATTTTATCAATCTCATCAATAAAGATTATTCCTCTTTGAGCTTTTTCTATATCTCCGCCAGCAGCTTGAACAAGTCTTGTTACAACATTTTCAACATCATCACCAACATATCCAGCTTCTGTTAAACTTGTTGCATCTGCAATAGCAAGAGGAACATCAAGATATTTTGATATTGTTTGAGCCAAAAGAGTTTTTCCACTTCCAGTTGGACCAATTAAAAGTACATTTGATTTATTTAATTCAATATCACCTTGTAATTCATCTTTTCTAAAAATTCTTTTATAATGGTTGTAAACAGCAACAGAAAGAACCTTTTTAGCTCTTTCTTGACCTATAACATACTCATCTAAAATCTTTTTTAACTCAGCAGGAGTTTTTATTTTTATATTTTCTACTTTTTCAGGTTTAGATTTTGTTTCACCATCAACAAAATCTCCACTCATAATATCATACGCAGCACCAACGCAAGCTTTACATATACAAGCATTGTCTCCTGTTATTATAGGATTTGCTTTTGTGTCAGAAGCTCCACAAAAATCACATATTAATTTACTCATTTTCGCTCTTTATTTTTCTTTCAAAAGGGATACCTCTTTTTGTATTTAATACAAAATTTGCCATCTCTTTTACATAAGGATTCTTATCATTTTCATATAAATCAAGAGCAGCTTCTTGAAGAGGTCTTCTCATGTTAAATAGTTCTCTATATGCATGTTTTAAAGCATCTACATCTTCTCTATTTTCTAGTCTTCTTCTAAGACCTACAAGATTTAATCCTTTTACTAAAGCTTTATTCCCTTCAGCTAAACAAAATGGTGGAATATCTTGTGCAACTGCGCTAGCTCCTCCTACCATAACTCCTGTTCCAATTTTACAAAATTGGTGAATTGGAGTAAGACCTCCAATAACTACAAAATCTCCACACTCAACATGACCAGCCAAAGTTACACCATTTGCAAAAATTGAGTTATTCCCAATAACACAATCATGAGCCACATGAACATATCCCATAAATAAATTATTATTTCCAATAACTGTTTTAGAGTGTCCTGTTACAGTTCCTGGATTAAATAAAGTGTATTCTCTAATCTTATTATTATCTCCAATAATTAATTCAACATCATCATTTGGATTAAACTTTAAATCTTGTGGAATTGTTCCAATTGAAGCATGTGAAAAAATATGATTATTTTTACCAATAGTTGTTTTTCCAGCTATTACTGTATGAGAGTCGATTACAGTTCCATCACCGATTTTTACATCTTTTCCTACAATAGTATATGCGCCAACCGTTACATTTTCCCCTAAAATTGCACCATCTTCAATAATGGCTGTTTTGTGAATATTACTCATTTTCGACCTTAATTATTTATCAACTATCATTGCTTTAAACTCTGCTTCAGCAGTTAGTTTACCATCAACATAAGCCTTTCCTTCAAGTACCATTAAAGTACTTTTCATTTTTATAGCTGTTAATTCATAGTCAAGTCTATCTCCTGGACGAACTGGATTTCTAAATTTTGCCTTGTCTATACTCATAAAATATATAACTTTATCTTTCATCTGCTCATCAGTTAAACCTGAACTCTTAAGAGCTAAAACTCCACCACATTGAGCCATTCCTTCAAGAATCATAACACCTGGATAAATTGGATGCCCAGGAAAATGTCCTTGAAACGCAGGTTCAGATATAGAGATATTTTTAAAACCTTTTATAGATTTTGCAACTTCCATATCTGTAATTCTATCTACTAGAAGAAGAGGGTATCTGTGAGGTAAAATCTCTTGAATTTGTATAATATCAAACATAATAATTCCTGAATTTAAAATTGCTAAAGTTGTGGATTATAACTAAAAGTAGTTTAGTTTTTTATAATGCTTGCAACATTTCTTGAGCTTCCATGTTTTAAATAGACTCTTAAAAGCTTTGAATTTTCAAAAAAAAGTTCCCTATTTAAAGTTTTATAATCTTTTAAAAGATTTTCAACACTTACTTCATTTTGTAAAAATTCACTATGGAGTTTCTTATTTGTCATTTTTTCAAAAAAGATATTTGCAAGTCCTACATAATTTAATTTTACAAAAGTTTTTCCAATAAAAAAATCTAATTTTTTTGCTATATAAGATAAAGTAAAAGGAGTTCCTATAAGTGCTGCTTCTAAAGTTGCAGTTCCAGAGCAAATAAAAGCATATTCAGCTTCTAAAAGTGCTTCGTGTGCATTTTTAGATATTTTAAAATCGCCAATATCTCCATAAACTTTTTTTATATATTCATCACTAAATTTTGATGGAATTACCAAAATATAATCTTTATTCGGGATTTTTTTTATCAAATCTTTAAAAACAGGCATTAAGTTTTTTATCTCAGTTTTTCTACTGCCTGGCATAAAAACTATTTTTCCTGAATTTGATAGCTCATTTTTAAATTTTGGTATCTCATCTAAAAGAGGATGTCCTACATAAGTTATTTTAGATTTATCATTATAAATTTCACTTTCAAAAGGTAAAATTGAACATAATTTTGTACAATATTTCTCTAAAGCAATTACTCTTTTTCTCTTCCAAGCCCAAGCTTGAGGAAGAATATAATAAATAATCTCTTTATTTGGATATGTTTCTCTTAGTTTCTTTGCTAAAGGCAGATTAAATCCACTACTATCAAGAAGTAAAACCTTATCACAATCTTTTGCTAACTCTACAAGTTCATCTCTAAGACGAAAAAAGAATCTTAATTTTTTGAGAGCATCAACAAATCCCATAATTGCTAAAGAGCTTAAATCATAAAGTGGATTTCCTAACTCCTTATCAAAAACTCCAACAAACTCAATATCATCATCTAAATATTTTTTTAACTCTTTTAGATGAATATTGGATGATGTCTCCATAGCACTTACTAAAACTTTCATACAATCTCCTCTTTTATATCTTCATATGTTACACTATTTATAAAAATTTCATATTTAGAATCAATAATCTCATCAATTACAATTAAAGCACTTAAATCAAAAGGATTTTTTAAAATATCTGCTCTTAATTTTATCTCATCTTCAAAATTTATAGATTTAAACATCAATTCTTTCGTATTTTTATACTTAGTTTGTGCAAATTTGTTAAAAGTATTTAAAGAGATTATTTTTACTTCATCTTTTGCCAAATAGTTTATTCCATCTTTTTCATACTCTATTTTTGAACTAGTTTGATTTTTATTTATAGTAGAGTAAGCAAAAATATAAGAGGGAATAACCTCTTTATTTACAACAACTTTTCCTCCTAGTAACCTATAATTTAAAAATCTTTGTTTAATTAATTTATACTCTTTTTTCTCATTTTCAAGAGTGTTTCTTTTTTTGTAAAGCTCTAATCTTTGTTCTATTGATTCAGGTAAAATTTGTTTTGAAATAGGATTAAACATCTCATCCATAATCTTTTTTTGATGTTCTCTTTGAGCTGTTAAACCAAATAAACAACCACAATAATTTTGTCTATAAAGACTATTCTCTTTTACACGAACTCCTTGAATTTCTGCACCATTTCCGCTTCTATAATCTCTAAAAATAAACTCTACTCCAGTTTTTTTAAAAAGATTATTCCCAATAATCTCTAGTTTCTCTTGGGATTTTTTTGGAGAAATTAATAAAGTTGTAGTGAACTTATCATGACCTAATTCTATTGCTTTTTGAACACTATTATCAAGCCTATCATCATAACAAACTGTACATCTATCTCCTTTTTCAGGTAAATGCTCCATTCCTTTGACTTTTTTTAACCACTCTTCAAGATTATAAGGACCTTCAATAAGCGGAATTCCTAATTTATTACAAGAGTATTCAACATCCAAATATCTAAGCCTATATTCACTATATGGATGAATATTTGGGTCATAAAAATAGCCTATAAGTTTTTCATCTAGATACTCTTCTTGAATTTTTTCTAAAAAATAGTGGCTATCAACAGCACAACAAATATGAACTAACAAAATATATAAACCTTTACAAACTAAAATAAGATACAATTATAGTTAAAAAATTTTAAATAAAGGATTTCCAATAAAAAATTTAGTTTACATAGTAGCTTTTCTTTTTTTACTTACAGGTTGTAGCCAAAAAGAGCTACAATTAGAATCAAACAGTGCAACAATTTTAATAAAAACACCAAATATGAAATTTAATGACAAAGGTTTTATTTTTAAATTCAAAGATTATACACAAGTTCAAATTTTTAGTGCAGGCGTTGCAATTTTAGATATGAAAATATATGAAGATAAAGTTTGCAAAAGTACCTTCAAATGTCAGGATTTAGACACTTTTAACAAAGAGAATCTAAGTTCTACTTACCCAAAAAATTTCTTAAAATCTCTCTTTGATAAAAAAGATAAAGAGATAGTTCATAAAGATATTAAAAATAACATCTTAATAAGAATAAAACGGGATTAGTAAGAGCCAATTGCTCTTACTAAGTAATAAAAAAGGGTTAATTGTCAGATTTAGAGTTTTTAGCTTTCTTTGAATCTTTAATATCCTCACTTTTTGGTTTTTCATCTTTTTTAGATGTATTAGATTTTACTTTTATATCCTTTTTTATATTGTCAATAATAGTATCCCCAAATCCTTTTATGTTTTTTAAGTCATCAGCAGAGTTTATAGTATTTGATTTTCTATACTC